>JAQWOT010000329.1 GCA_029245725.1 SAR324 cluster bacterium
AGTTAAATGTCTAAAAATTATCAACAAGTCGCGCTAGTTACAGGGGCTGCCAGAGGGATAGGTGAAGCAACTGTTGAGAGGTTTATCAAAGAGGGAATAAACGTAGTTGCAACCGATATTTTGCCGGAAATTAAACATTTAAATAAAACCAATGTCATTTCCCTTATGCATGATGTTTCGAAAGCTGAGTCCTGGGCCTCCATCCTTGAAGATGTTAAAAGCCGATTTGGAAGATTGGATATCTTGGTGAACAATGCTGGGATAGGAACCCTGCCTGATGTTGAAGAAGAGGAGGAGACAGGTTGGATGGAAATGCTCGATATTAATGCAAAATCGATTTGGTTAGGCATCAAGGCAGTGATCCCTTTAATGAGATTTAATAAAAGTGGTTCCATTGTAAATGTTTCGAGTATCTTTGGGGCATCAGGTGGTTTTGGGAAATCTGCAGCATACCACGCTAGCAAGGGTGTAGTAAGTGCGGTGACCAGAAATGCGGCAATTCGTTATGCTCCAGAAAATATTCGGGTCAATGCGGTTAGTCCAGGATTTGTAAAGGTGGCAAGGGAGGAAAAAACTATTGAGAAAGCTGGCGATGAAATGTCTCAAGAAATTTTGTTTCGCACTCCTATGAAAAGATGGGCTGAACCCTCCGAAATAGCTTCTGCTATCAATTTTCTAGCTGGAAAAGACGCGACTTATATAACTGGTGTAGAGTTGTTTGTTGATGGTGGTTGGATGGCTACGTGAGCAAATTAAACTTAATCTCAAAAGGCTTCCATGAAAGCTGCAGTACTCCACCAGTACGACCCAGAACTTAGAAGAACCGAGCTGGTCATCTATCAAGAGATTCCAGATCCGGATCCTCCGACTGGAGATGAAGTTTTGGTTCACATCAGGGCTGCAGGGGTTTGCCGCACTGACCTGCATATGATCACAGGTCGTGATCTAGGAATGCCACTCGCTTCATTGCCACATATTTTAGGACATGAGAATGCAGGGGTCGTAAAAGCTATTGGCGGAGATGTTCAAGGTTTTGAGATTGGTGACAAGGTACTCTGTTATCCTTTTCAGTCTAATGGAGATAGTCTAGCAGAACGGTATGGGATTGATTCACAAGCAATTGTGAGAATAACACCTGGAATTAACGCCAGTGGAGGTTTTTGTGAATTCATCAAATTTCCTCAACGCTCACTTATCAAAGTGGGAAAAGATGCCAATCTGAATGAGTTGGCTCCTTTAGGGGATGCAGGTTTGACTGCATATGGAGCTGTGAGAAAATTGATGGGTCATATACGCCCTCAGGATAATGTCGTGGTAATTGGAATTGGAGGGGTAGGCCATCTAGGTGCCCAGTTACTGTCACGCTTGACCCCAGGAAAAATCTTTGCCGTAGATCCTCGAAAATCTGCCCGTGATTTGGCAAACAAAACAGGTATTGAAAATTGTTTCGAATCGCTTGAAGAACTCGAATTTCTTAAAAAAGAAGAGGACTCGGGTGTTCGAGCGATTATTGATTTTTTTGGAGATGAGAGAATACCAAATCAAGCTTTGCAGTTGCTGGCGAACCAAGGCCGCTATGTTGCTGTGGGTACGGGTGGTGAGGTACGGGTTTCTACCGCAGAATTAGTAGCCAGGGAAATTAGTATTGTGGGGAGTTTTGTTGGGACTTTTACTGATTTAGTGGAAATTACAAATCTGACTGAGCGAGGAGAACTAATAAGTGAGGTTTTGACTTATCCGCTTTCAGATGCAAACCGTGCACTGCGGGACCTCGCTCAGGGTAAGGTCACTGGCCGAGCTGTGTTAATCCCTGAATAAATGATTCCGACTCATAGGACCAGATCAATCGTTAACTTCCAGTTTTTAAAAAAATTAAGCGTGGGATCCCACAAGTTGATGGTGTCCATAGGATTTTTGTTTTTGTGAAGTTTTTGAAGCTTGGTAAAGCGTGTCTCTTTGTTCCGGGAGCCTCCCTGCTTCAACAATGATATTTTCCATCCATTCAGGAAGCATTTCCTGGCCATGCACTGTTCCTGCAGCCCTGGTAATGCTCTCGTTCATAAGAGTTCCTCCAAGATCGTTGACTCCTGCATTGAGACAATGCTTAACTCCTTCTGGCCCCATTTTTACCCAAGAAGCTTGAATATTTTGAATGTGAGGATGCAAGACCAGTCTAGCAACAGCATGGATCAGCACAGCCTCACGAAATGTCGGACCCTTTCTGGCTTTTCCCTTCAGATAAATCGGTGACTCCATATGTACAAAAGGCAGTGGCACAAATTCAGTGAATCCACCCGTTCTGCACTGTAACTGTTTAATTCTCAGTAGATGCCTAGCGATATGTTTTGGCTCTTCAACATGTCCAAACATGATCGTTGCAGTAGTTCTGAAGCCTGCCTCGTGAGCAAGCCTCATCACTTCCAGCCATTCACCTGTCGTCAGTTTGTCTGGGCAAATCAGTCTTCTGACTTCGTCATCTAGAATTTCCGCAGCAGTTCCAGGTAAGGTCCCAAGTCCTGCTTTTTTAAGTTCAAAAAGAAAATCAGAGACTTTTAGATCTAATGTCTTTGCACCCTGGCTGACCTCAAGTGGAGAGAATGCGTGAATATGAATGTCAGGCAATTCGTTCTTGATAGCTTTACAGATATCCAGGTAAGTCTTCCCAGTATAACTTGGGTGAATTCCCCCCTGCAGGCAAACTTCGGTAGCCCCACGATCCCAAGCTTCTTTTGAGCGTTGTACGATTTCGGTTAGATCCAGATTGTAAGGTTTCCCACGCAGGTTCTCAGACATTTTCCCCTTGGAAAATGCACAAAATCCGCATCGGAAATAGCATACGTTAGTGTAGTTGATATTGCGGTTAACAACGTAGGTAATCGTTTTTCCACAGACCTTTTTGCGTAAATCATCCGCGGCCTGACAAACCTGAAAAAAGTCCTCACCTCGAACATTTAGTAGTTGAGCGACTTCACTCTCATCTGCTTCACAGTCACTTGTTATTTTTTCAAGTATCTGGGCAATGGGAGTATTTTGACCTTTGGTAAATTGTAAAGAGACTCTTTGCGGAATGTTGGGCAAATTGTCTTGGCCTGCAAACCAGTTGTCTGCTCTGGCAAATCCTTGTTGGTCAACAAGCTCTCGGAGCCTTGGGAGAACCTTGGGATCCACCCATGGTTCTTGATTGACTGTGAAGGCTGGATAGATGGCTAATCGCTCTGTTAGGCACTTTCCAAGACTAGTCATCATTTCAGATAAATTCTCCAATTCTGGCCAAGGTGCTTCAGGATTCACATGATCCGGAGTCAATGGAGATATTCCTCCCCAGTCATTGATGCCTGCATCCAAGATCTTTTCGAGATGGTCTGCATTCAGGTTTGGAGGTGTTTGTATATTCATTTCAGGGCCAAACAAAATCCTGGCAATTGCAACCGTCCAGAGAACTTCCTCGAGTTCGGGTTCAGGATGATATTGCATCGGAGTTCCAGGCTTAGCCTTGAAATTTTGTATGATGATTTCTTGAATGTGTCCGTATTTTTCCTGCAATTCCCGAAGCGCTAACAAAGCCTCAACTCTCTCTAGTCGGTTTTCTCCAATACCGATTAAAATTCCTGAGGTAAATGGGATGTTGAGCTCCCCTGCTTGCTTGATCATCTCAAGACGAACTTCAGGAATTTTATCTGGGGAACCATAGTGCGCAGCCCCTTTTTTCAATAGGCGATTAGATATGCTCTCCAGCATTAATCCTTGTGAAACTGATACCTCTTTCAACTTGGCCAATTCTGACACCGACATTACCCCAGCGTTTATATGTGGAAGTAATGAGGTCGATTCCAAAACCATTTTTGAAATCTCTGCAAGGTAAGAGATCGTAGATTCGTGTCCAAGCTCTTGAAGCTCTTTCCTGCATTTCTGGTAGCGCATTTCAGGCTTGTCACCCAGCGTAAAAAGAGCTTCTTTACAACCAAGTTTTTCACCCTCCTGAGCTAACTTCAGAACCTCATCAGGTCTCATAAAACAAGACTGATTATTTATTGGCTCCCTTGAAAACGTACAGTAGTGACAAACATCTCTGCAAAGTTTGGTCAAGGGAATAAATACTTTTTTGGAGAAAGAAATGACCTTTCCATGCTGCTGATCTCTGAGCTGAGTGGCTATTCTTAAAAGGGAATCCAACTCGTAATGTTGGACCCAATTAAGAGCTTCTTCAGGTTCAGGTCTTCTATTTCGAAACTGATCTATTTCTGAAACTTTCATAATTTAGAAGGTGGCTGCAATGATTAATCAGGATAGAGAGCTTTAATATAAATATTTGTACTAAAAAGTATCAGAATTTTTAGTTAACTAATTCTGATATTTTTGAGATTTTAGAGTGCAAGATTTCTCAAGTATGATTTGCAAAAAAATATTCAGATAGCTCGGGGTGTACAAATGTTTCTCACAGAAAAAGAATTGATTTCATCATGAAATCAACCTAAAAACCTTCCGAGAGCCTTAAATCTTTTACATATAAATTTTCAGTGCTCAAAATAATTGATTAGTCATAGAAGAACAATCCGTTGTTATTTGCAATCAACATTTTATGCTGACTCATTAATATCATTTAGCCTAGGAAATTAGTTCGGATGATGGGTTACACAGAAAGCAACCATTTGACCTTTAAAAAACTCTTTGGGGCCTACGGGGTCTATATGGCTCTGTTGATTTTGTTGATCGTTGCCAGTTTCATAACACCAGATCTCTTTGACGAAGAGACACTGGCAGTTTTGTTCAGGCAGTCGGCTCAATTGGGCATTATCGCAATTGGGCAGACCATGGTGATGCTGGTCGCAGGGTTGGATCTTTCTGTTGGTGGTGTGATCGTTATGACTTCGATGGTTGTTGCAGAAGTGAGTAACGGGCGCGATGAGTTAATTCCGCTCTCAATTCTTGTTGCCCTGATCTTAGGGGCGTTGATTGGACTGGGTAATGGCTTGCTGATCACTAAGAGAAAAGTACCCCCGCTGGTAGCCACACTAGTAATGCTGTTTTTGGTGCAAGGAGCACAGCAAGCATTCACTAGAGGAGTACCAAGTGGCTTTGTCCCAGAAGCCCTTGGAATCGTAAACCAGTCTTGGGGATTTTTATCCATCCCTTTGATGGTTTGGTTTGTACTAAACGCAGTTTTCTTAGTTTTGTTGAGGATGACACCTTTTGGGCGTCGAATCTACGCTGTTGGAAGCAATGCAGATGCTGCCAGGCTTTCAGGCCTATCAGTCCATAGGATAAAAATTGCTGTCTATATTTTAGCAAGTTGTCTTGCAGTGATTTCTGGAGTGATCCTCACGGGCTATGTCGGTTATGTGGATAGATTCATTGCGACCGGACTAGATCTGGATTCTGTGGCAGCCGCAGTCGTGGGGGGTACTGCTTTCTATGGAGGCAAAGGAGGCTTGCTCGGGACAATAGCTGGGGTCTTAATCATACAAATTCTAAGTACAATGGTGGTTCTTCTGGGGTTAGATGCTCAAACACAATTCATCATTAAAGGTTTAGTAATTCTTGCAGCTGTCAGCTTGTATGGGTTGGCCCAAAAACAGGCTTAACCTCAGATCGGTCTAAAGCACTTAGATTCAATACCAACCAAAATTCGGAACCAAAGCTTTGAAAGACGACCAATTAATTCTAGAGATGAATAACATCTCGAAGTCATTTAGCGGAGTGAAAGCACTAGATGATGTGTCAATAAGCTGCAAAAAGGGAAGTGTTCATGCGTTGGTAGGTGAAAATGGAGCTGGGAAATCTACCTTGATCAAAATCCTCTCTGGGGCTCAGCGGTCAGACAAAGGCACAATCTGTTTCAAAGGTAAAAACTATGAGAGTTTCTCAACTCGTGAGGCTCTGAGCTTCGGAATCAGTGTGATCTATCAGGAGTTGGCACTTGTTTCAGAAATGAATGTAGTAGAAAACATTTTTTTGGGTCGAGAAATTAGGACGACTGTTGGAATCATTGATTCAGCTAGAATGAGGAAGGAGGCGAATAGGCTACTTGAACAGATGGGCATAAAGATTAATGTGAATCGTGAAGTAGGACAGCTGAGCGTTGCTTACCAACAAATGGTCGAGATTTCCAAAGCACTATCAAGAAATGCAGATTTGATTGTGATGGATGAGCCTTCAGCAATTTTGGCAGGTCACGAACTAGAACAATTGTTCAGGATTATTCAGTCGCTGAAAGATAGTGGGGTAACAATCATTTATATTTCCCACCGATTGGAAGAGGTTTTTCGAATAGCTGATGAGGTCACAGTTCTCAAAGATGGGCAACACGTGGTTACAAGATCCATGGAGGGTTTCTCTAGGGCTGAACTTGTCAGTGTGATGGTTGGAAGAAAATTGGAAGAAGTATTCCCCCAGTCCGCAAATAAAGCTGGAGAATGCGTACTGGAAGCCCATGGAATTTCAACAGATACGATCCTTCAAAAGGTAAATCTGAAACTCCACAGAGGGGAAATTGTGGGGTTGGCTGGAATGGTTGGATCAGGCAGAACAGAATTAGCCAGGGCGCTATTCGGTGCTGATAAACTAATTTCAGGTGAAATTAAATTAATGGGAAAACGAGTTGAATTCAGTTCACCGGCTGATGCGATCCGAAAAAAAATTTCTCTTGTACCAGAAGATCGCAAGCAACAGGGATTATTTACTGCGCTTCCTATCAAAAACAACATCACCCTGCCGATATTGAAAAAAATTTCAAATTGGTTTTTGTTGAATCGCAAAATGGAAAGTGCCTTAGTTGAATCTTCAAAGAAGCAGCTATCAATTTCTATGGCTTCGGAGCATCTAGATGTTCAGTTCTTGAGTGGTGGAAACCAACAAAAAGTCGTATTGGCAAAATGGCTACATACCAAGCCAGAAGTAATCATCATGGATGAACCAACTAGGGGAGTTGATGTTGGAGCTAAGTTTGAGATCTATCAGTTGATGCGCCGACTTACTGAAGAGGGTATCGCAATTTTGATGATTTCCTCTGAACTTCCTGAAATTCTTGGATTGAGTGACCGAATTCTTGTTATGTCTGAAGGGAGAATTGTTGTTGAATTGGAACATGCCGAAGCTTCTGAGGAGAAAATTATTGAGTACGCGACGATGGGCGAATCAAAAGCAGCCTGAAAGATGAGAATGAAATGACACCTAAAAGTAATTTTCTTCAGAAACATTCTTTGATTCTAGTAGTTTACAGTCTTGTTTTTGTGCTGATCACTGTGGGTTCAATTTATTCTGAACATTTTTTGACTCTTCGTAATTTAACCAATGTTCTTCGGCAAGCAGCTTATTTGGGTACGGCTGCTCTCGGAGAGATGTTAGTAATTTTGACGGCGGGTATTGATCTGTCGATTGGTTCACTTGTCAAATTAAGCGTTCTGGTTTCTGCAATTTTGATGGATGGGAACCCAGATAATGTAATGATGGCAGTAGGATTGACGCTTGCTCTTGGGCTAGGTGTGGGACTCCTTCATGCCTTTTTGATCAATGAATTAAATCTCTCCCCGTTTGTTGTAACTTTTGCCTCCCTATTCATTCTCCAGGGAATTTCTCTGACCATCACAACCAAGCCAATAGGTCGTTCAAGCAAGGACTTTTTACTTCTCTACAGTCAAAAATTTTTAGAGGTTCCCATAATTGTCTATTTCTTTGGCTTGGTTACATTACTGGTCGCGTTTCTGCTGAATATGACGGTGTTTGGAAAGCATGTATACGCCGTAGGTGGAAACCTCACCGTTGCTGAACTCTCTGGGATCCCAGTAAAAAAAATTCGTTATGGAGTTTATGGGATTTGCAGTTTGATGGCTGCAGTTACAGGTTTGCTGTGGTTAATGAGAATGGGGGTGGGGGACCCAGTGATTGGGAAAGAACTAGAACTTAATGCGATTATCGCCGTTGTGATTGGAGGAACTAGTCTTTTCGGGGGAAGGGGGACTGTTACCGGGGTGATCGGTGGTGTGCTTCTCCTCACATTTACTGATAATCTCCTTGTAGTACTTGGAGTAAATCAATTTGTGAGCGGGTTGGTCAAGGGCTTAATCTTTGTTGCTGCTGTCGCTCTCTATAAGCCAAGTGAAAGTTTTCAAAGAGCGACAGCTTAAATTTTACTGAGAAAGGAGATCAATTCGGCTTGAGTCAGCGACTGATCTCCCCAATACCATGAGAAAAATTATTTTCTCAAGTATCCTAGCTTCGACAACCTTTCTGCTGGGAAAAGAACTGGTCCGAACACATCGTCGCTCCAGTCCTTATTGAAGTACTCCTGACCTTCAACATTTGAGAAGGTACCTGTTCCAGGAATATGATCGACAAAGTCAATAAATCGAGGAACCAGCCTACCACGGAGTGTGTTGATTGCTGCATCCATACAGAGGACAATCATCGCATTAGGATATTGCCAAGCTCCATATTCCAAGTTGTTTTCTACAGCCTGTCTTAAAAATCCGTTTGCGAATTCACCACCACCCATCGGTGGAATTTTCATACCCTTGTCTAGATAGGCGCTAACAATTCCTTGAGACATTTGGGCGCCTCCGGACCAAATTCCATCCACTCCGCTTCCATGTTTAACAAGCCAGGTCTCCATCACTCGTTTGGCTTCTGCTGTAGACCAGTTACCTGGTTGAACATCAATTAGTTCGATACCTGGATATTTTTTGAAAGTAGCTTTACCTCCAGCTTCCATAATATCGGATGTACTAACGCCAGGGATACCAGTCATCATCAGGACCTTCCCTTTGCCATTCAGACGCTTGGCTAGATACTCTGCGAGTCCTGCTCCACTGGCATAAAGATTAGTCCCTACCTCTGTCACAAAATTATCGGTTTCAACCGAACTTGCGCACAAAATCACAGGGACACCTTGAGCCATTGCGCGTTCCACTGGGGCTGCCAAGGCTGCAGCACCCATGGGTACAAGAATGAGGGCATCTGGTTCCTGAGCAAGTAAGTCTTCAACTTGAGGAACCTGCTTGTCAGCTGATGCTTGTGCATCGGCGTAAAGAAGTTCTCCTACTACACTTGAGCCCAATTGCTCAGCATACCAGTTAGCATGCTCGTCAAATAAAGCAGACCAAGAATTACTGGTTCCTTGAGCAGCTAGTGCAATGCGATAGGGGCCATCCTTACGAAATTCGGTTGCGTCATAATTCTCACCTTTTCGCTTCAGTACACTCTGTAAATAAGGTGAGGCACTAATTTCAGCATCTGTGAAGCTGTCAGCTGCAGAAACTTGGAAGGCTGTGGAAGCAAAAAGAATTGCTAACCCAGCTGCCATTTTTTTCATGAATTGGAATCTTTTTTTCACTTTACACTCCGATTGAGTTGAAAACTAATGAGAAAACGGGAAAACTTATACTCCAAGAATTGACGATGTCAATCTAAGTTATCTTTCGTTGCAAACGCTGCGACTAGAAATTTTTGTCAGACAATCTGACCTAATTCACTAATTTCATGTGAAATTAGTTTTCAAACAAGATGCAAAATGGAAGAAAAATATTCAAACACAGAACATCAGAAGCCTGTAGGGAAGATGAATCGAGAAGAAATAGATGTATTTCTTGCCAAGGGCTATACTTTGCGTTTAGCTTGTCTCAAGCCTGATGGGTCCCCATTCGTGGTTCCCTGTTGGCATCATTGGGAAAGTCAGGAAGTTTGTGGAAATGGATCATCCTGCGATTGTATTAATGGATGTTTCTGGGTCATTCCGCGTGCTCGTTCGAAATGGGCGGAATATCTGAAGAACGATCCTCGTTGTAGTTGGGTTGTGGATGATGATCAGACCATGGAAAAAATCATTTGTGAGGGAGTTGCTGAACTGGTCGAAGAGAATGTAGTGGAAGGCAAATGGGTTGGGATCGCAGAGAAGATGGCAGTCAGGTATTTGGGACCGGATGGTCCGACCTACCTTGCGCCTACACTGAATCAACCAAGGTGGCTTTTTAGACTCCGACCTACAAAATTAAGAAGTTGGCAGGGGGTAGGCTGGGCAAAGAGCTATTGGGTGAATTCTACAGGAGGACCGAGCTGGGAAGACGCTCACCAAAAAAGTTAATTGAGTCGAGAGTGGAGCTCAATTTTTTCCAAGTAATTTTGAGTTAGTGTTTGCTTGGGTCTCATCGAGATTGCTCTCAGGTCACTGGGCGTGTCGATATCAAAACCGATCCCATCTGAGAATTTTGTTCGGCAGAAAAGGTTCAATTTTAATCCCTGCCGAAGATGCTCCGCGTAACTATCTGCGCCGAAACAGAATGGCAAAAGATCTGGTGGTGACAGAATTAAGCAGTTGGTTCCTCCCTTGTCGCGTGATGGGACGATAGTCATCCCTCTATTAACGCTGTGGCAACTCACTAGATGCTGAAACTCTGAAGCTTTTGCCAATGGGATGTCTGCGGGGAACAGACACATAGTCCCAATATTTTTGTTGAGTAACCAATTTGCGGCCTCCCCTGCGGCATGATTTAGCCCCAACTCTGCAGAAGTCTGAAGATAGAGAATGCCTTTTCTCCTAATGATTGGGGCCGCTTCCTCACAGTTTGTTGCCACCAAAACTCCATCAAAGACTTCACTTGCAGTCGCAGCTTCTAGAACATCCTCCAACATATTTAAAGAAAGAAGCTTTCGCTCCTCAGATGAAAGAATCGGTGCAAGTCGCTGTTTCGCTTGCTGAATTCGTTTGAAGGGAATAACTGCCCACACTGGCTCAATAATCAACTAAGAGGGGTGTTTCAAATAGATTTGGCAAACTGAAGTGTTTTCTCAGCCAGCTGAATCTTTGTTTCCAGATCATTCATTATCGTGTCAGCAACTAAAACTGCGATTCCAAGTTTTTCAATTTGTTTAGCCTCTTCTCGATCTCTCTTGTCTAGTACAAATCCATGAATCAATCCTTGGTAGTGCTTTGCAACGGTAGTTGCAGAAACTGGATAGCCAAGCTCTCTCAAATTTTTTGCGGCAGGTCCTTTGATCGCAGCTCCACCAACAATAGGTGTGACTGCTACGATTTTCGCTCCAGAGTCAGCGAATGCTTTTTTTAGCTCTTGGATTGAGAGAATTGGATCGATGCTGAGCAATGGATTTGAAGGGCAGAAAATAATGCTCTGTAATTCATTACTCCCAAGCGCTTTGGACAATTCTTGTTGCGGGTAAGCGGATTCAGAACCCTGAAAGTGCAGATTTAGAATTCTTGGGCTGCAGCGTTCCCGAACAAAATATTCCTGGAAATTTAAGACACCAATATCTGTTTCTACAATTGTACGTAACTGGTCATCGGTTGCAGGAATAATTGTCGCTCCAATGCCAAAAGTTCTTCTGAAATAGTCAGTGATTTCCGAAAGACTTTCACCATTCTGAAGACGTCGTGTTCGTTCTACGTGTGTAGCTAAATCTTGGTCACCAAGCTGAAACCATGTGTCCCCATCCAGTTCCTTCATCGCCGACATGAACTCCCAAGTTTCATTTGCTAATCCCCAACCCTTTTCGATATCTGATTTTCCAGACAAGGTATAGAGTAGGGTGTCGATATCTGGAGATACATGTAATCCAAAATGTCGGAAGTCGTCCCCAACATTACCGATGACCATCAGGTCTTCAGATTGAATGATCTTTTCTAAGCCAAGAGCTAACTTAGCCCCACCGACACCTCCTGAAACTGCGATAAACTTTGGCGAGTTATTTTGCTTTTCGTTTTCCACTATCGAATCAAATCTTAGAGATGATTGTTGAGGTTAAATTGATTCTAATCATTTTTAGCCAACAAACTCGCCAACAAATTGAATTATTAGAACCCTGAATTCTTCAGCATTTTTCTCACTATTTAGACTATTTGCTGAGGTTCACGGTGGTCCATAACGCTATATCGTTGTTCAGTTAAAACCAAGCCAAACTCTATCATCCGAAGAAGTCAGAAGAGGTCTCACCTCTATCCAGACAAATAAAATTTCTTGGAGATTTAATCGAAGAATTCTCAGGGAAAGGAAGGGTGGAGGACACAAAAACGGCTATCTACTGTCCGGAGTACATTCGGTTCCCACTCACGGAGGGGGGAAATTATAGCAGAGCTAAATTGAGTGCAATTGAGATGTCTTTTGGGCGAGGTATGGATGAAGCAATATCGTTAGGGCGTTAAATGACCAAAGCCAGCGCGATTTACGATGCAACGAAGAACGTCGAAGCCGTGCAGCAATTACTGGGTCACGCCATCGTAGCAGCCACCAGCGCCTATCTGGGCGTCGAGCAAGCAAGGACAATCAAGATTACTGAGAATCAAAAAATGTTCTAGCAAATAAAAATTAAAGTCTGAAATCTGTCTATTTCTTAGTAAAATCTTCAGAATATAACTCAATCAATACTGTCTCTGTTTGTTCAAGTGGTCATCCCAAAAATGATTCTGTAGGCATTGAACTGATGATTCTAGGGCACTTTTAGTACCTATTCTTTTAAGTGCTTCAATAGCAATACTAGCAGCGTAACTATTAGAGTAACTTAGAACTATTTTTAGTAAATTCTCCAAGGCAAACTGATTCGTCTGACCATCTACAGCAGATAAAAGAAGAAATGCTGAATTCACTTCGATTTGTTCTTGAGCATTCCAACCTCTCATTACTAATGGATCACACCATTCTTCATTCTTATTGATAAAAAATTTTTCAATCGGCTTCAGTACCAAGTCAAGATTACCACCAATCGAACTGAGAGTATCAAGCGTTTGCCTGATAATTATTTGCTGAGAACTGTTCAGTAAATCAACTAACTTCGGTTTTGCTGATTCTGCTTCAGCTCCAATTTCTCCAAGCGAGAAAATCATATTCAAGACAACCCAAGTGTCTTCATGACTTAAGTAACTAATTAGTTCGGGAACAGCTTCAATCCCAATTGTTCCAAGTGCATAAGCTGAATCATCAAAGAGAACTGCTCTTTCATTCCATCTTCGCTCCCAACCCTCTTGCAGATCCTTTGGAATCTTTCTACCTTTTTCATTTTTGAATAGTTTTCTTATGTGGAATTTTTTCCC
>JAQWOT010000330.1 GCA_029245725.1 SAR324 cluster bacterium
CAGTTTCGTTGGTCGATCTAGATCCAGACTTCTTCTGTAGTCCATCGCGCAGCCATTGGTTTCGAGAGTTTCGTGTAAAATTCCTTGGACGCAGGCCCACTTGGCCCTGCTTGTTGTGTTGCCTGTAGTACCGTGGTGCGCTGGGAGAATGATCAATCTCCTTTACCCAAGACCTAAATCGTGCTGGTGCTCCTGGCGAACATCATTAAAGATTATTGCGGGATATCAACCCAGGCGATGAAATGGCCGGAAGGTGAGCATGATCGATGGCAGCGCTTAAAGCTCCCAAAACCACTTAGTGGACGTAGCGGCTTACGCGGAATTGCGTGATCTTCGAAAAGTACCAAACCCAGTGATGCCATCGAAGGAACTAGAACGCAAATACCAGAAGCAGGCTCGTTATAAGTGGTAAATAGCGAAGACGGTGGAGTTCATCAGCCATTGATGCAAAAAAATCGAGGCTGGATTCCCTACTGAATCTGTGTGGGTGTACCTCGAGATGATGAAGGTATTTAACGTGGGCAACCTAAAACTCCTCCAACCTTCATAAATTCTTCTGAAATCAATGGAAACTGCGGCTTATTTATCTGTATCGAAACCAGTGTTTGGTTCAATCAAGTCCCAACGATTGCCGTAGTTATCGACTGCGACACAAACTTTTCCAAAATCCTCATATCTAATCGGACCTTCCATCTTGATACCTCGGCTGATCAGATGCTGAACCTGCTTTTGTAAATCAGAGACATGCATAAATAGAAAAACCCTTCCACCTGCTTGTTGGCCAATGACTGCTCTTTGGATAGAATCCTTGGCTTGTGCCAATAATAGGCAACATGAACTCCCCAGAGGGGCAACTTTGACCCAACGCTTCCCTCCATCCATGAGGCTATCTTCTAAGACTTCAAAGCCCCAATCTTTTGTGTAGTGCTCGATTGCAGAGTCATAGTCCTCCACAACTAGAGAGACCATGAAGATTTGCATGCTCGTGGAATTTGCCATCTAATTTTACTCCTTAGAAAGAATATATCCTCAATTCAAAAAGAGTCTGAAAAGTATCCTTCAATATGACAGGCCAATTATCTCCAATCTAATTTCATCTAGAGACATCAACATCATTCTTATGTTCTAAAGCAATGTTCCTCCCTCTTCACTCGAACGGTAGCAAGCTTCCACCAATTTCATTGTTTGAAAGGTGTCTTCCACAGAAGTCAGCAGAGTGTCATCCTCTCCTTTTGAGAAGTGTTGAAGGTTGCTCATTGTGCCAATGAAGGCTTCTGGAAACCGGCCACCTGCAAATTCCGCTTTTTCCCAAGCCAAACCAGCTTTTGGATAAATCCTAACTTCGTCGGGTTCCCCTTTAGGATAGTCGAGCAGTAGTCCCAACTTGACCTATGCCGCACCCTTTTCACAATCAAATCAGATCTCTGCAGCCTGATGATTCGGTCCCTTTGAATAATTATGGTTGATCGAAAGAGTACATCTTACTGAAGGGCTATAATTCAAAATTGTGGTCGTTCGAGTTTGAGCAAATTCTGTAGAGGCTGGATGTGAGAGTGTTTGCACCCAAACCACTTTTGGAGTACCCAAAAAAGATTAGATCAAATCTAGATAGTGGATCGAATGCACCGCAATCTCTTCACGATCCATTTGCTTGAAAAAAGGGAACAGGTGCCAGGGGGTTTCCAAATTAAGATGCACTTCCAGGTCAAGAATGTTTTCAACGATGCCCTACCGCAGAGCATCACGCACAGACAACATCATTGGGCTGAATCGGAGTTGGAAGTTGACCACAGCGGTAAGTTTTTTTCTATGGCAGATCTCAAGAATCCGATAAGCTTCAGCCAAGTTACTGCCCATGGGTTTTTGAATCATCACTGTTGCCCAATCCGGCAAGGACTCCAAGATTTCAGCGATGACAAAGGGTGGGGTCACAAGATCAAAGACTGCGTTCGAAGCCGTTGCCACATCAATCAATCCTTTAATATCTTTTTAGGATTCCAAGCCCCACTTCTTAGCAATATTTTCCAAATTTTCAGAGTTGATATCATGAATTCCCAGAACCGGGAATTTAGTGATCTGATAGGCGGGTAAGTGAGCGTCATTGACAATGCCTCCTGCTCCAACTAGCACAATTGGGCGTGGGTCACTTGGTAAATCCCATTGATAGGCAAGTTTCATGATTCCTCAGAGTTTTTGGTTTTCTAAGAAAAATTTTCGGCTGTTTTAAGGCTTTGATGGCCCTTAGCCTTCGTAGCTTGCGCTGCATCCTTGAACAAAACGGAATTCATCCGCTTTAGTGAGTCCTGATGCATCTCCCATTCAGCCACGCCTAGTTCTGTTTCGGGCAAGTTTGGCCTGTCAAAGTGATTGAATTCATCCTGACCACGAGCCCGTAGGGCAAAGGTACGTCCCCCGTTTTGCTTGACATGAGTTGGGATGAAACGCATTGCAAAGCCAATTCTCGAAGTGTTAGTAGAGTTGGGTTTTGAACCATTAAAGATGCTGACATGATGAAGGCTCATTTGTCCTGCTTCCAAGTCTATTGCCTCTGTTTTTTCGCTAGAAATATCCACCGCAACCTGTTGCCCACGGCTGAGCATATTATCATCACCAAAAGTACCATGATGGGACACTTGGCCTCTGAGGTGGCTCCCGGGAACAACCCACATACAGCCATTCTCCAGATTACTGGGAGTAAAAGCCAACCAAGCGGTGACGATCTCAGGCGGTTCCAAGCCCCAATAGGTACTATCCTGATGCCATGAGACGAAAGAATTCGTCTTGGGGCTCTTAATAAAAAAACTAGCTGACCAAAGGAGAAGATTTCTTCCCAAAACCTGCTCAACAGCATCCAGAATTTGTTCTCTTTGAATTACTTCACAAAGGCTTGGAAACAGGAGGTGAGTATTGGTTCCAAAGGCCCTTGCAGCTTTTTCAGGTTCCTCACGCTGAAATCTAATGATTTGCTCTGCCAAAGCGGCAGCCTCGGAGGAATTCATGACCGGGATTGGACAGGCAAATCCGTTCTGCTCGAATTCTGAAATTGGAAACATAGTTTGTCCTGAAAATTTGGATTCAACTCATGAAACAGCTTTTGAAACCAAGTCTGTTGTTATTTTTTGATTCGACAAATTGGTCAAATTCTGGAATCGACCAATACTTTTCAAGTTTATCAATCTTTCATTTTGCTTAAATTGGATTGAACCTGAAAAGAACTCAATTCAACAAGCATAATTTCATTTTTGAGCGCACACATGGCGAACATTCAACAGATTCAACTCCGATTGGTCAACCTTGATCCGAAGGTCAAGCGTACGGATGCAATCCAGTCCTTTGTCACCCAGGAGACCCCAATTGTCTCCATCATCGATGAAGATGGACAAACAGGCATCAGTTACACCTACACCATCGGTACAGGAGGCACTTCTGTCTTCTACCTGCTCAAAGATCATCTGCTGCCCCAACTGATTGGAAGAGATGCCGAGGACATCG
>JAQWOT010000331.1 GCA_029245725.1 SAR324 cluster bacterium
AGTCCTTTAAACAGCCGATATTTATTATTTCTCTAGTAATTTAATATTTTAAAGTAATTTAAAACAGTAGAGAAAATGATTGAAATTGAAAAAATACATTTGGATTCTTAAATGGTAAACATCAGTTCTATCTTCGCCAAATCACCTTTTAAGCCATTACACAATCACATGGATAAAGTAGTTGAAAGTGTTGCTCCACTGGAAGATTTTTTCAATTTTTTATTCTTAGAAGACTTTTTGAAGCTAGCAAAGATTAAAGACCAGATAATTGAGGCAGAAGATGAAGCCGACTCAATTAAAAATGAAATGCGAAACCATCTCCCACAAAATATCTTTATGCCTATCAACCGCAGGGACTTGCTAGAAATACTTGATATGCAAGATAGTATTGCAGATGTCTCCCAAGATATTGCTGTATTGTTGGAGCAAAGAAAAATGAAACTGAATAAAGGACTCCATAGAGATGTTATAGATTTTGTGAAAAAATCCCAACAAGTTTGCTATTCAACTAGGGATCTTATCCACGAATTTGGATATTTGATTGAATCAGGATTCGGGTTAAATGAATCAAAAAAAATGTTTAAAATGATTGACAATATCTCGTTTTTAGAAACTGAAGCTGATAGTTTAGAAGATACTCTTGTAGAAAGGTTATATGGAATAGAGAAAGATATGTACCCCGTGGATGTTATGTTTTGGTATAAAGTCTTTGAATTAATAGGTGATATCGCTGATTTTTCGAAAAAAACAAGCAATAGATTAAGACTAACGATCGCATCGAAATAAATTTCAAATCTCAACTTCTTACAACAATATATAAAATGGTAGTTGAATACGGATATATATTTATTGTACTTGCTGTAGTGTTCGGGCTTTACATGACATGGGGAATCGGTGCGAACGACGTAGCAAACGCAATGGGGACCTCAGTCGGATCAGGAGCAATCAGCGTTAAACAAGCTATCATAATTGCAGCTATTTTTGAGTTCGCCGGAGCTTTTCTTGCTGGAGGACATGTTACCAAAACAATACGCAAGGGAATTATTGATCCCACAACAGTCATTGACCAACCCGAGATTCTAGTCTGGGGTATGTTGTCAGCATTGATTGCTGCGGCGATCTGGTTGACAGTTGCAAGCTGGTTGGGCTGGCCAGTTTCTACTACGCACAGCATAATTGGTGCTCTAGTCGGATTCGCTATAGTAGGGATAGGGGTAGAAGCAGTGAATTGGCCTAAAATAGGTACAATCGTACTAAGCTGGTTAGTTTCACCTGTTGTTGGTGGAGCACTTTCATATTTTTTAATGATAAGTATTCAGAAACTGATTCTTGATACAGAAAAACCATTAATAAATGCTAAAAGATACGCTCCTTATTACGTATTTCTTGTGGGTTTTGTAATTTCGTTAGTGACTCTTTTCAAAGGATTAAAGCATTTAGACATTGATTTAAGTGTTTCACAAAGTTTTATTTTTTCGGGTATTTTAGCGTTAATTTTAACAATAATTAGTTACTTTTTGATAAATAAAATTGATGCCTCTCCTGGAGAAAGTGCTCGTGAGCAACTTAAACAAGTTGAGAAGATTTTTGGTATTTTAATGATTTTTTCAGCAAGTGCTATGGCTTTTGCTCATGGTTCAAATGATGTTGCAAATGGAATTGGACCTATGGCAGCAGTCATAAGTATTGTGGATAGTGGTGGAGAAGTTGCCCAAAAATCAGATTTACCAATCTGGATTTTACTTGTGGGAGGTCTAGGAATTGTAATAGGGCTTTCCACACTTGGTTACCGAGTAATGTTGACAATTGGAACCAAGATCACCGAACTTGTCCCAACACGAGGATTTTCAGCTGAATTAGCTGCCGCCGCTACAGTTGTAATTGCCTCACGTACGGGGATCCCTGTTTCCACTACACAAATTGCAGTTGGTGCTGTTATGGGAGTTGGTTTAGCGAGAGGAATAGGTGCGCTAGATTTGAGAGTTATTGGAGGGATCATGATGTCCTGGGTTATAACCCTTCCAGTGGGAGCTATTTTGTCAATCTTCTTCTTCTACTTCTTTCGTGGAATTTTCCTGTAAAAAGTAAAGAACCTTTGTAATCGTTGACAAACTTGTCTGATTCCTCTTTGGGAGAAAACAACCTTGATGTAGCTTACGAAGCTTTGGGGGCTATACCTGGAAAGTAAAGGCGGTCAGCTCAAAGGTGTAGTGACAGACAAGAATCGCTTCGATCTCCACTTGCGTAAACTCGTTGGAAACAAAACGCCACAGGAACTAGCCTCACTTGATATCGAGTGGTTACGCAGGCAGGTCGCCAAGAATCACAGCATCGCCACCACCCGCAATGTGCTTGAGTTACTACGTCGCATCATCAACTTTGGAGTTCGTCAGCGCCATTGTGCCGCACTCGATTGGACCATTGAACTGCCAAAACAAGATCCAAATAGCGAACGTATTGAAGTGTTAACCCCGGAACAGTTTCAGAACCTACAGCAAGTATGGGAATCTCATCCGGATCGTCAGCTTGCCCACTTGCATCAATTTATCGGCTGGACAGGATCGAGGCCCTCAGAAGCCCTCAAGCTACTCTGGAAGGATGTTGATTTTGGTCGAAGGAACTACACCAAGCGGGACACGAAGAGTGGCCAAACACTGCTTCAACCGATGAATGAAAAGGTTCGCGAGGTGCTGTTGCGGCAAAGAGGACTACTAAATAATAGCTCAGCAGAACTGCAGGAAAGCCACTACGTATTTCCGGCAAACGATGGTGATTTATGCAGATTGGATAGCTTAAAGAAGCGTTTCAGCAAACTAAGAGATTTAGCAGGTATTCCAAAAGAGTTTCGACCGAATTACTGCCTGCGAGATACAGTTGCT
>JAQWOT010000332.1 GCA_029245725.1 SAR324 cluster bacterium
AGTTCCTCCAAGCAGAGCTTGATACTTTCTGGGTTCAAAAAGGAGGAGAAGATCCAGTCGAATGGTGTCGCAAAATGAAGAGGCGCCTGCCTTTACTTCATCTCAAAGATTATGTGGTCACTTTAGAAAGAGAGATTCTCTTTGGTGAAGTTGGATCAGGGAGTTTGAACTGGGATGCCATCATTCGTGAGGCTGATGAGGCTGGCTGTGAATGGTTTATTGTGGAGCAAGACACCAGCACCAGAGATCCTTTTGAATCAATCAAGATGAGCTTCGATTTCCTGATGCAGAAAACAGAAGCTCTGAATCAATAGTGATCTTCAGTCAGTGAACATCTAGCGTGCTGCCCACAGCATTCCCCGTTCAAAAATAGTTGCCATCTCTTGGACTTTAAATTCCTCTGCAACATGGCCCAAGGCACTGTAGAAGACTCGTCCTACTCCATGCACTCTTTTCCATACCACCGGCATTTTCACACCTTTGACCCAGGAACAATGCTCACCCGTGAAGGTGGTTGTAGCAAGTACTTCATTCGATGGGTCCACATGCATGAAGTACTGCTCGGATTTGTAAGGGAAATCTTGAATACCTTCTGTGATTGGATCTTCGTTAGGGAGGATTTCCACTGAAAAATCAATAATATTGCCTGGATGAGCAACCCACTGGCCGCCAGTCATGAATTGATAATCAACACTGTTGCGGAAGGAGTCACACATGCAACCATGGAAGCCAGCCAATCCAGTACCCTTTTCAATAGTCTTGCAAAGATTTTCAACTTCTGCTTTTTCAATGGTTGACATTGTAATCACAGGGACAATCAGGTTGTAGCGAGACAAATCTGGATCCCGAAAGGCTTCAGTCCCCTCAACCACATCAACAGCAAAGTGGTTATTTTCAAGAATCTCTTTTGTGATTTCTGTGCTCTCTTGGGGTGTATGCCCTTCCCATCCTCCCCAAGCAATCAACGCTTTTTTCTGTGCCATCTGTCCTCTTAGTCAAGTTGTCCAAAGGGTAAATTAGTCTTCATTAATGCAGGCCGTTCACAGGTTGTCTGCATGCTTATGCTGGTGCCAGTTTCAGCGGCTTTGAGAAAGCCTGTCATGATCTCAAGCACATGTAAACCCAACTGGCCATTAGCTCGATGTGGCCTCTCTGTCCTGATCGCTTGGGCAAGGTCAGCTAAACCAATACTTCGATAGTTATCATCAGCATAGGGGAACTCAATCGTAGCAGAGTTCCAGTCTGCTTTGACTTCACTCGACTTGACCTCACCATCAAACCGATTGGGATCTGGGATCAACATCGAACCTTTTGTTCCATAGAGTTCCATTGGCAGGTGAGTATGCTGCCATACATCAAAACTCATCGTGATTGTCAGCAGGGCCCCATTTACAAATTCAGCAACACCACTCAGATGAGTAGGCGTCTTGACAGGCACTGTCTGACCGGCTCTGGCTCCAGAGGCAATTGTTCTGGAGGTACGAAACGCTTTCCCAAAGCCTGTGACCCGGGCAACTGGACCCAAGAGATTGACGAAAGCCGTTAGGTAGTAAGGCCCCATGTCCAGCATAGGGCCTCCTCCAGAGAGATAGTAAAAGTCAGGATCCGGATGCCACAATTCATGACCAGGAACCATCATAAAAGCGGTGCAGGCCAAGGGATCACCAATCTTCCCAGAATCCAGCAATTGTCGTGTTTTCTGATGCGAACCGCCAAGAAAAGTATCTGGAGCAGAACCAACTCGTAATCCTCGATCTTTTGCGAGAGCAAGCAATTCAATTCCTTCGTTGACATTCAAACCAAGGGGTTTTTCAGTATAAACGTGCTTACCGCTCTCTAGAACTTGTTTGGCAACTGAGATATGAGAATCGGGAGTCGTCAAATTCAGGATAATCTCAATAGATTGATCTTGGAGGAGGGAATCAATCGATTGAACTTGCAATCCCCATTGATCCGCCTTTGCATGTGCTCGTTCATTTTTCAGGTCAGCACAATAGGCAATGTTCAAGATCGGGAAATTTTTGGAGGCGTTTAGATAAGCATCAAATATATTGCCACATCCAATGATACCAACCTTGACTGGGGTCATGATTTTTTCCAGAAAGTATACTGGTCAAGGGTTAGAAAGTGTTCAAATCATCAGGGAGAAAAATAATCAGCAATCTCGGTTGCTAATCTTTCCATCAGGTAAAGTCGTACTACAAAATTTTGCCTCTGAAATGGAAGCGTTGGTTAAGTTGGCCTTGTATAAATCTGCTTTACTGAGATCAGCGAACATCAGGTTGGCACTGCCGAGATTGGCGCGCCGCAAGTCTGAGCTCACCAGCAAAGCACCCTCAAGGTTCGCTTGACGGATCTTTGCGCTATCTAATTTAGCCCCTGTTAAGTCTGCCACACTGAGATTGGCTTCTGTTAGGTCCGCATTGCTCAGATTGGCTTTTTTCAAAGCTGCTCCACTCAGATTCGCACGCCGCAAATCCATTCCGGATAGATCAGCCCCTTCAAAATCTCCTGTGGGACAGCTGTTGGTGTCTTTAAGTTTCTGTAAATCTTCTTGATTCATAACTATCTCAATTAAGAATTTTAGACGATAGATTTAATCAGTGAAAAGGGAGGACGATATGCATGTTGCAATTGTGGCTCACAGAAAGAGTTCGGATACCTAGTCTGCTATCAACAGGTAGTCAAGTCATTCACAACACATCATTTTTTCTCATTCAGCAAACCCATCTTATGCAAAGTCCTAGAATTAAAGAAATCGAATTTACACTCTTTGAGGTCAGCATCCCCAATATCGCAGCAGATCCTTCGGGATTTGGAGTTTGGTACGAACCTGGAGTCGGTACTCCTCAAAAACGGTTTGGTGTCCGAATTTTCACGGATGAGGGTGTAGTTGGAGAGTATGTCCCTCCAAGGTCGCGCGCCACAGTGTTGATGTCTGCAGGAGTTGCCTTGGCTCACGCTCTCCTCAACAAACCAGTATTGGAGCGGGAGAGACACTATCAAACGATGCGGAGACTCACCAAACACGTTGGCGAAGCTGGTATTGGGGCTCTGGACATTGCACTTTGGGATCTGGCTGGCAAATGTTGTGGTCTCTCGATTGCCCAAATACTGGGAGGTCATCGTTGGCAATTACCTGCGTATGCGAGCACGATTCCTGGAGATGAACAGCAAGGGGGCTTGAGCCACCCCGAAGCCTATGCTGATTTTGCAGAAAGCTGTTTGGAACTTGGCTATCAGGGCTTCAAGATGCACGGCTGGAAAGAAGGAGATCTGAAAAGAGAGTCGATGATGATTCGAGCTGTTGCCGAGCGAGTTGGTGGAAAAATGGAAGTGATGTATGATGCTGCTTGCCATCTAAAAACCCTCACCGATGCGATTCGGCTAGGCCGAGTTTGTGATGAGTACAACCTACTCTGGTACGAAGATCCTTTCGCAGATGGAGGTCTAAGCTTTTCGGGTCACAAGCTTCTCAAGGAAAAAGTTCAAACCCCGATCATGATTGGTGAGCATGTCCGCACTGTAGAGACACATACAGATTTGATGATCTCCGGTGCGACGGATTTTGGTCGGGTTGATCCTGACTATGATGGAGGCATCACAGGTTGCTACAAAGCTGCGATTGCAGCCGAAGCAATGGGAATTGATGTGGAGGTGCATTCTTGTGGTCCTGCAATGCGCCAACTGATGGCGGCTCTTTCCCGCAGCAACTACTATGAAGTCAATCTGGTCCATCCTGCTGCCCCAAACCCTTGGCAACTCCCAATTTATCTAGATGGCTATTCCGATCAGTTAGACTGTATCAATTCCGATGGAATGGTGGGGGTGTCTCAGTCTCCAGGTTTGGGGGTGGACTATGACTGGGATCTGATTGAAAAAACAAAAATAGACCGGGTTGTTGTCAAGTGAGTGAGAGATTGCAGCTTATAGATCATCATAATGAATCTCCAGGCCAAATCCTGGTCCGTCTGGTGGACGAACGAGTCCACCTGCCTCAGGCTTGAAGGAGTTTGGCGGACATTTGTCGAAAAGCCACTGGTGAAACATGTGGTATTCCACTGAGTCGAGATTAGGCAGACTTGCTGCCAGGTGCAGACTTGCTGCGAGAAGAATTCCAGTTGAAGAAGCGTGAAGAGTGCAAGGAAGATGAAAAGCTGCAGCAAGGTCTGCGATCCTGCGTCCCTCGGAGATGCCTCCACAGGCTGCGATGTCAAATTGTACAAACTCGACTGCTCGATGAGTGATCAACTCACGAAATCGGTCAATACCCGTCTCAGTCTCGTTCCCACAGACAGGAATTGGGCTGAGAGCATTGACCTTTGCTTGGCCACTAACATCATCCGGTGAAACAGGGGCTTCCAGCCAGTAAATTGCATAAGGCTCAAAAGCCTGCGCCATCTGCAGTGATTTTGGAACATTCAGGGTGTAGTTGGCATCGACCATCAGACGTGCATTTGGTCCAATAGCATCCCTGGCTGCCTTGACACGCTTGACGTCTTCTTCCAAAGAAACTCCACCAACCTTCATCTTCACATCACTGAATCCCTGCACCAGGTAGCCTTGCATCTCTTCAGCAAGGGCAGTTTCATCCTTGCCTTTCCCGTACAAACCAGCACTGGCATAGCAAGGAACCTGATCTGTGAAGGCTCCCAGGAGTTGGTAAACTGGAGCCTGCAAGGCTTTTCCAACTAAATCCCACAGAGCGAGATCAACAGCACTGAGAGCGATTGAGAGAATTCCTCTTCGTGCATTCAAGGCGGTCGTCTCCCAAACCTCTGCAAAGATTTTTGTGTGGTAGCGAGGGTCTTGTCCAATCAATCTTGGGCCAATATCCTCTTCAATGGTTAGCATCAAAGCCTTTGGCGATGCCCCAGGAGTCCAGCCTTCTCCAACTCCAACGAGTCCATTATCCGTTTCGATAAAAACCAGGACAATGTCTTTCTTTGCCCAGCGTTGCTGAGAATTCCAAAAGCGGTCATCCAGTTCGAAAGCCAGATGTTTCGTCACAACTCGTTGTATTTTCATCTTATCCGTCTATAATTCGGTTTTTCCAAAATCCCAGCAAGAGATTGAAATGAAAAAAGATTTACCAAATATCCTCTGGTACTGCACAGATCAGCAACGCTACGACACCATTGGTGCCTTGAACAATCCTCATGTAATCACACCAAATATTGATCGCTTGGTTCAACGGGGTACAGCTTTCACAAAGAACTATTGCCAGTCCCCTATCTGCACTCCCAGCCGTGCAAGCTTCCTAACGGGTTGTTATCCAAATGCGATACGAGCCCCGCGTAATGGCAATTTTACCTACGCAGCTCAATACCCACTTATATCAAAAGTTCTTAGTGATCATGGCTATGACTGTGGGCTAGTGGGTAAACTACACTTGGCTAGTTCTTTCCAACGTGTGGAGCCGAGAGTTGATGACGGATACCGTTTCTTCAAGTGGAGTCATGCACCTCGTGATGACTGGCAAGGAGGTCATGACTATGCCGATTGGGTCCACCAAAAAGGGGGAGTACTAAAAGAGTTGGTGAAGGATATTCAGGGAATTTCACCGGAGTTTCACCAAACCACCTGGGGAACCGACCGAGCCATTGATTTTATTCAGGAGAAGCGTCAAGGGCCTTGGTTTCTGAGCATCAATGTCTATGATCCTCATCCTCCCTTCAACCCACCTCAGCAGTATCGTGATCTCTTTGATCCTAAGAAGATGCCCGATCCCCTCTTTCGTGAGTCAGATCTAGTCCAGCAGAAGATTTTGGAGCCCATCGACTTCCAATCGAAGGTTCGACGCCCAGAGGATCTGGATATTTGTGATCCAATCTTACCAAGAACGCCAACCACAGACAGCGTTCGGGGAGCAGAACCTTCACCTGGAGCCAAGGACGCTTGGACCCTCAAGGCTGCTTATTATGCAATGATTAAATTGATCGATGACCAATTCGGTCGTTTAGTAGATTACCTTGAATCAACGAATCAACTGGAAAATACACTGATCATCTACGCCACAGATCATGGAGAATCTCTTGGAGACCATGGGCTGATTGAAAAGGGGTGCCGATTCTTTGATGGGCTGGTACGCGTTCCATTGATTTTTTCATGGCCAGGGCAAGTAAAGAGCAATCTGCAAAGTGATGCGCTGGTGGAACTAATTGACATCACACCGACCTTACTGGAGGTGTGTGGGATCGAACAGCCCAACTACATGCAGGGGAAATCTCTCTGGCCAATCATCTCAGGTTCGGCAAAACCAGATTTTCACAAGCCCCATATTCGCAGCGAGTTCTTTGACGCCCTCAATCAACCCTACCATTCGCGGGCAACCATGCTCAGGGATGAACGCTACAAGCTAGTGATGTATCATGGAATCAGTCTTGGAGAACTCTATGATTTGGTTCAGGATCCTGGTGAGTTTGATAACCTTTGGGACGACCAAGATCATTCAGAAATTAAACAACAAATGATCATCAAAAGTTTTGACGCCTCAATGCAAGCCATTGATCTGGGCCCAGAATGCATTGGCCCGATGTAGCCAATGATTGAGTGACACTGATAATTGGAAAATCAAATGTTTTGATCAAAGAACCTTTCGCGAATGACATCAATATGCTGCTGCATGGCTGTCATGGCCACATCAGGCATACGCATCGAAATGCCTTTTAGGATCCTTTCATGATCACGAACGGTTCTTTGGCGGTAACTCTCAGATCGCGTTTTTGAAAACCAACTGAAGAACATTTCTGCTTCTCTCAAGTTCCAAATCCATTTAACCAAATTGGGTCCCAAGACATTTCCAGAAGCTTTGGCAATGGCTAGATGGAACTGCTGATCAAATTTCTCAAACCTGGCAGCATCCCTCTTGTGTTGATCCATCAGCTCAAGCAATTCTTGCAATTTCTGAATGTCCTTTTCCTCTGCATTGAGCGCAGCTTTGTATGCCAAATGCCCCTCGATCAATCGGCGGATTTCGAGTTGATCTGAAGGACCTGGATCATGCTGTAACTTCGGACTATTCTCGACCTCACGCGCTGCTTCCGGCAACACATAAATCCCTGAACCAATGCGGATGTCCACATACCGCATCAACTCCAAAGCAATAAAAGCCTCACGCAGAGTTGTCCGACTGACGTTCAACTTTTCAGCCAGTTCCCTCTCAGGAGGCAGCTTGTCACCGACAGGATACTCCCCAACCTGGATGGACTCAATCAGCTGTCGAGTGATCTGGTTGTAGCGTCGGTTGGGTAGAGACTTGGGTATCTGCATTCAACCCATCAATGCAGTCCGGAAGGTACCAATGCTTCACGGATTTGATCATTCGGTCTGGAGCGAATCATATCCTCAAATTCTTTTTTCAACTTGCTCTCTTGTTCAAACAAGTTGGTGGTTTCATAAGGATCTTCTTGCAGGTCATAGAGTTCCCCAGCACCTGAGTTCATTTCCATGGTCATCTTGTGACGAGTTGTTCGCACAACCCGCAATTTAAGGTCCAACCCCCAATTTTGTGGATTGAGATCCCATTCCCCGAAGGCAAAATCTCGAGTTGCTGAAGGTTGATCAATCAATGCTTTCAGGCTTTGGCCGTGAGGAGCTTGCTCAGGACTGACACCAGCCCAATCCAAGGCAGAAGCAGCGATGTCAGTATTTGAAACAGGTTCTTGTGAAATCTGCCCTTCAGGAATTCCTGGTCCCCTAAGGATCATAGCTACTCTAAGTAGTCCTTCATAGAACATCGGGCCCTTCAGCATCATCCCATGATCACCCAGCCAATCCCCATGGTCTGAGGTAAACAGTACTACGGTGTTCTCTGCTAATCCCTGCTCATCCAGTGCATTGAGAATCCGGCCCACGTTGTGATCAATCAATGAAATCATACCGTAGTAGTTGGCAATCGTATGTCTGAGTTGAAATTCTGTATCTTTGTAGTTTCTAGCTCGACCATTGCGCTTCGGCAAACGATGGAGGGATTGCTCGTGATCATAGATGGCCACATCCAATTCTGGATCGACGGAGCGATCTTCCACATAGGCTTGGTGCCACCAGGGACGTTTGTGCAGTTCCCTCTTTCGGAACGGCGGCAAATCCACTTCTTCAGGATGGTGAAGTCGGGACCAAGGCTCTGGACAGTCAAAGGGCATGTGCGGGTCTGAGAAAGAAGCCCAGAGACAGAAAGGCTTTTGCTCATCATGTCGGCCCAGATAATCGATAACTCGGTCTCCGATCCAACTTGAATGATGCCAGGCGACAGGCATTGCTGAGTTCCAGGTCTGGATGGCACCAACGTCAGGTGGAAGCTTGGTTCCATAGAGATCCAGTTTTTTCTGATCCTGGCCATCTCTCCGTAGCCAGCGTTCGTAGTGTAGACCTTTGGGGGCACTGGCCATCTCTTTTAATTCATGACCTAACACCAGCAACTGGGCTTCTTCAAATCCCATGTAGGGCCCATTCCAATCATCTGAGAAGTTTGGAGAGCTTTGATGGCACTCTGGAGTACCTGTTGGGGAAAAAGTGTTGTAAGAAGAGAAATGAGCTTTCCCAATAAATGCAGTGTGGTAGCCGTTTCGACCAAGCTGACCAGCAAAGCCCTTATCTCCAGTCTCAGTAGGAAGATCGATCCCATTATCCACCACTCCATGGGTGAGTGGGTAGAGGCCCGTTAGCATACTTGCACGAGCTGGCTGACACATCGCACTTGGGGTGATGCAGTGTTGAAATCGTGTCCCCTCTGCGGCTAATTGATCGATATGGGGTGTTTTGACTTTACGTCCCTCAAATCCATAACAATCACCGCGATGCTGATCGGTGGTGATGATCAAAATGTTTGGTCTGCTCATAACTGCCTAGGAAGAGTGGTGAATTGTTAGCACTGAACTTTTGTCAGGAGTTGGCCGGATGGGTCAAATTTGAAAGATTCTATCTGTTTGTCAAAGGAAGCAATTGCACCTTTTGATTGGGCTTCCTGAAAGAGAGGTCTGGTCAGCAGCATTTCGTTGAGGTGGAGTGTTGAGCGAATCTGGGCCAGTCGAATCGAGTTCAGTTTTGGCTGCCAACAAGTGGTGACTAGAGCTCGAATGACTTCCTGATCATTTGCAAGGACGATGGGCAAGAAGGCTTTTTCCAGCACAGTGGATGAAACTGCATTCATATACATCGAATGTAGATCAAGTTTGTTGGCTGTTGGCTGCGGCAAGAAGTCTACCATGCCAGTGCCCATCCCATTTCGATTGGTGGCTGCTGTCATTCTCAAAGCAGCAATTTTGTGGATGAAGGGTGTGGAGGGATTTTCCACACCTCGAATATCTGTTCTACCTGAAATGTGTGGATCGAGCCCAGCTCCAGAAATCTCCTTGCCAAACTCCTCGACAATTAGGGCATCCAGCTGATCAAAAGGTAAACTGGGCATAAGGCTTTTGGCCTTGCGCAGAAGTCTTTTCTCTGTTTCAAAGAGGGCCTCAGGCTCCACAGGTTCAATATGACAAATTTCTCGATTGGCATTTTCAATGAGAGCTATGCCTGCCTTGATCGGAGCAGACTTAATCGCTTTCATAGCAAGCTTTGGTAAGATCTCCTGTAATCCTTTGGGGCCAATTCTGTGAACGGAGCGAGCCCCTTCGGCTTTCCCTAGACCCACTGCAATCAGCTTAATCAACCCACTTTCAATTTCTCTGGGAAAGCTCGTGTGGGCTTTAATTCGGTTGATAAGTACTATCCCCGCAGATCCAGCTGCGTTGGCATCGAAGTGACAATGGATTCCCTTACAGATCGACCCGTAGTCCACTGTTTTCAAAGAAGAGCGGATTTCGCACCCCATGCTCTCTTCATCAATTCCCAACTTTTTCAGTACTTCCTGTTGCCCTTCGTCAGTACCTCCTCCATGACTCCCCATAGCTGGGACAATGAACGGTTTGAGGTTCCATTCCTTTAGCTGACTTACCACAGTTCTGCTGATGGTATCAATCTGGGCGATTCCCCTACTCCCGACAGCAATGGCAACTTCAGATCCTCTTGGGATTTGCTGGAGGTGATGACAGCTTTCAAGAGCATCTGCGACCCTTTTCTCAAGATTCTGAAGGGTAGGCACTTTGGGATGTCTGATCCTCACTCTATGAAGTGGTGGCAATTTAACCTCAGCCAAGTGAGGAAATCTGATTGCAGGGAAAGATGGAGACTGAAATTGGGTAGCTGTCATTTTTTATGAGATTTCTACTCCCGCTGAAGAATTATTTTTGTGATGCCCTGCGCTTTCGCATCCAATCACCGACAATCGGCCAAAGGAGAAGGATCACTGCTAAAATGGTGAAGAAAAGTGGAAGTGGACGAGTAAAAATCGGGCTGAAATCACCTGCAGTCATCATCAAGCCACTACGGAGCTTTTCTTCCGCAAGTGGTGCGAGGACAAACCCGATTACAAAGGGACCCAAAGGAATCTTGGCACATTCCATCAGAAAGCCCATCACTCCAAAGATCAGCATCACCCAGACATCAAACATGGTGTTGTTCAGGGCAAAAGAACCGATCACGCAAAATACCATGACGATGGGAAGAACGAAGCTTCTGGGCAAATACATCAATCCAGCAATGTACTTGACAGAACTTGTCATCAGTAGCCACATCAATACATTTGCCAGGAGGCAGGCCGCAATCATTCCCCAAACAATATCTGCATTTGTCAGAAACAGAGTTGGTCCAGGTTGAATCGAATGAATCATCAGGGCGCCAATTAGGATAGCATCAATGACACTTCCTGGAATGCCCATGGCGATCAAGGGGATCAGGGCTCCACCTACTGTTGCATTATTCGCTGCCTCCGAAGCCACGATTCCTTCTTCAGACCCTGTCCCAAATTTTTCTGGAGTTTTGGACATGTTCTTGGCTGCAGTGTAGGCAATCACAGAACCAATGGAAGCCCCAATTCCTGGGAGAATTCCAACCCAAGTGCCAATCAAGGAAGAGCGAATCAGGTTGACCCCCTGTGCCATGAAATCTTTGGCACTCATCAGCATGCCCTTGCTGCTCATCGCTATCCGCTCAGGCACTTGGCCAATGTCGAGGGCATCCTTGATGATCTGGCTCACGGCAAAGACCCCGATCAAAACAGGCAGGAGCTTCAGGCCCCCATTCAACATGTACCAATCGAAGGTTAGACGAGGCATTCCTGTTGCCGGATCCACCCCTGGCATTGAAATCAGCATTCCAAGCAACCCTGAAATCAAACCCTTAGCCAAAGAGCCCTCACTGACTGAGGCAATCAGGACCATTGCCATCATGATCAGAGTAAAATATTCGAAAGGACCAAACTTGGTGGCAAAAATTGAGAGAGGCTTGGTGATAGTAGCTAGGGTGATCCACGCGATCAATCCACCAATGAAAGAGGCTGTAATGCCTAATCCTAATGCACGTCCTGGTTTGCCACTTCTGGCCATTGGGTAGCCATCAAACGTCGTCATAACGGCAGCTGGGGTTCCTGGCATTCTGAGGAGTGTTGCCGTAATTAATCCTCCACTGATTGCTCCCACATACATCGCTACAAGCAGTACTATGGCGTTGAAGGGATCCATGTAGAAAGTCAAAGGTAGGGTCAGCGCAATCAGCATCGCACCGGTCATCCCAGGGATAGCTCCAACCAAGATGCCCAGTGAGGTTCCAATGAAGAGTAAGAAAAAAGGCCAAGGATTTAAGATCTGGCCGGCTGCCGCAAATAATAGTTCAATATCCATTGCGACTTGTCAGGTTGGTAGGTCGACGATGAAAACCTCTGTGAAGAGGTATTCGCTAGCAAAGCCAATCACGATGGCTGTGATTAGTGCAGGAAGGATTTTTTTTTTCTCAAATTTTTCAAGACTCCAAATCGTAATGATTAGAAAGAGGGTTGTCATCCAAGCGAAAGGCATCAGCCTAAAGTGAAGCATCAGAGTGTAAATAACAGTTGCGAACGAAATAATAAGACCAGCACTGATTGAAGGTCGTTCTTTAGCCTCTTCGTCTTCTGAAAGCTGAACTGGCTTTCTCAGGGCTTTAAAGATCACCAACCCAGCACAAAAAATCACTATAAATGCAGTCGCTTGAGGTACAGGCCCTGAGCCCAAAGGCTCGAAAGAGCCTGGCGGTAGATCCCACGATTCCCAAAGGAAAACCAAGCAGATCAGGATTACCAGCAACGAAACCCAAACCTCAAACCGCTGAAGGAGATTCATATCGGTATCTCTAAATCTTCATGAAACTCACCACTCCAAAGTCATAAGAGTGGTGAGTAGCACTTATTTTTTTGAAGCTAGTTTGGCTACTGGCTCAATTGCGGTCCACGTATTCTGAAGATCTTGCTGAAGATCGTTGCCGCCCAAAAACAGATTGGCAAACCCTTTACTTTCCAGGAATTTTTGATACCGGTCAGTTGAGGTAGAAGCCTCAAGAGCATTTGCAAAGCCTTCGATTGCTGCCTTAGGAGTTCCCTTAGGTGCAAACCACCATGACTTGATGCAGAATTCCATGTCATAACCCAACTCTTTCATGGTAGGTAGGTCTGACAACTGACCGAAGCGAGCAGCCCCAGTGTAAGCCAATGGCTTGATCTGAGCTTCAGAGTTTTCTGAACCGTCTGGCATTCTGGTGAATTTAACGACCTCAGCTCCAGAGAGGACTGTCGCGTTGGTCTGAGCCCCAGTTAGAGCGGTGTAGTTTGCTGTTCCTCCACCAATTTGTACGAAGCGGAACTTCGCACCTGGCACCAATTCCTGAAGCATGACTCCTGCGAGATGATTGATTGCGCCGAGGTTGGCTCCGAAGATTAATGAATCTGGATTTGTTTTGGCTTCGCTGAGAAGTTCCTGAACAGAGTTGATTCCTGAGTCTTTGCGGACCATCGGCAGCACACAGAACTCACCAGTTGCAGCAACAGGTTCAAAGTCTCTCCAGCCGAAGTTCAAAGCACCACTACCTTCTCCCCCCATCAAAGCAATGTGAATCAAGAGAAAGGTATGGCCGTCTGGGCTGGCTTCCATCACTTGCCGAGAGCCAATCGAGTAATGTCCACCTACGTTGACAATCGTGACAGGCTGGGAAAGAAGGTTGTTCTCCTTGATAGCAGCTTGAAAAACTCTTGCGGTCTGGTCAGAGGTTCCACCTGCCTTGAATGGAACAATGACCTTGATTGGTTTCTCTGGCCAAGCCCCCCAAACAGGTGAGGTCAAAAGGCTCAAGCCAACAAAAAGTGAGATCAGAATGCGGGACATGCTTGGTCTCCCATCATAGGATTAGCAATCATCCGGACCTTGAATCCTGATGGAAGAACTCTCCCATCTCCAAAAACCGGGCTGAAGTAAATTGGTTGGGCCGTGAAGAAATATTCTTAATTTGGTCCAACCGCAGGTAGTTTTAGTAGAGGCTGATACGAAAAGCAACCATAAATTACGTTTGACAGTAATCTTGGACTTATTTTCAGAATGAGAACCCAACTAAAGATTTGGATCATGGATTGACTCTAGCTTGTGTCAGCTAAATTTCTAGAAAAGCTAGCCTTGGAATGGAACTCTGGGTTGATTATTCGACTCAACTGAGTTTTCTTTTGGTGAGTTACTTTCCAGCAGCATTTCCTTAGAGAAGATTGATGCTTAGTTCAAAACCCAAACAATACTCATCAACTCAGCTTGAAGTGATCGATGATCTTCATCGTGAAGAAATCAACTTGTTGAATGAGTTCATGAAAGTTCTCCCCAACAGTGATGACGAGCAAATTGATGATTGGATACAGCGCTTGGAGAGGCAGGTCTTAGATCATTTCAATGAAGAAGAAGCCTGCATAAAGAGAGTAATGTATCCCGCCTTTAAAAAGCATGTAGAGGCCCACTCAGAGACCCTTAAAGCGATCAAAGAAGTCAAAAAAAACTGGGAGGTGGAGCGTGATTTACTGCAACTTTGGAACTTTCTGGAATATGACTACATGGCTTGGTTCGAACACCATGTGCGAGATTTTGATATTCCAGCCACAGAATTCATCCGCTGGCATGAAGAAGCGGAGTAACAAATTTTATTGCTAAGCAACTGTGACTCTTCCGAAAAGCACGGAGAAATTTGGCCAACGACTATAGAGAGAAGAGAATGGATTTTACATTGGATGAAAAAACAGATGCCCAAGTTCTGAAACTTCGTCATTTTGTCAGAACGGAGCTGCATCCTCTGGAAGAAAAGGTAGAGGCGAAAGGTGAATTGGATGCTAACCTGGCGAGTGAGATTTTTGAAAAATCCAGAACTCAGGGCTTTTATGGCATGAATATTTCCGCAGAATATGGAGGAGGAGGCTTCAACGCAGTCCAGATGGTTTATCTGGAGCAAGAGATGGGGCAGACCACAGATCCACTGGTTCGCCGTGCCTTTGGGAATGTTTACGAAGTCCTGTTAGCTTGTAATGAGGCCCAGCGCCAGCAATGGTTGCTACCTTGTGTGAAAGGAGAAAGAACCTGTTCAATCGCGATGACGGAGCCTGATGCTGGATCGGACTCTGCAGGAATAACTGCGACAGCTAGGTCGGATGGAGATGGTTGGATTCTCAACGCTCACAAGTGCCCCGTAGGGGATGGTATGTTCTCCGACTTCTATGTTGTCTCAGCTCGTTCAGAGTATGTGGAAGGTTCTCGGGGAATTTCGTTGTTTTTGGTGGATAGATCCATGCCAGGAGTGGAGGTCGTTCGTGACATGCCGATGATGGGCCTAAGAGGCTCCACGCATGCTGAGATCAAGTTTGATAACGTCAAACTGGGTCCTGAACATTTGCTCGGAGAGAGGGGAAGAGGCCTAAGCCTCCTGCTCTCAACAATCGGACGAATCCGCCTTTTTCACATCGGTGCAAGAGCCATTGGGATGGGTCGCCGAGTCTTGAAAATGATGACGGAAAGAGCCAATCATCGTGAGCAGTTTGGCAAGCCGATTGGAGAGTTTCAAATGATTCAGCAAATGCTTGCTGATAGCCTGATCGAATTAAATTGTGCTCATCTTTTGGTTTTAGATGCTGCTTCCGAGATTGATCGTGGTCTGGATCCTCGTGAAAAAATCTCAATGGTGAAAATCAACTCTGCAGAGACACTCGGTAAAATTGCGGATCGAGCTGTCCAACTTTTTGGCGCCATGGGATACTGCAAAGACTTCCCCTTGGAGAGGATTTATCGCGACTGTCGGGTACTTCGTATCTACGATGGTACCTCGGAAATTCACCGAATGGTTGTCTCCAGAGGTCTCATGAAGAAAGGTGTGGACGCAATTCTTGGTAATCATCTCGCCAACTAAAAAATCCTCATAGCAGTCCGTCCACGATAAATCCTGTGGGCATTATTTCTTATCTATCCACTTCTTCCCATCTGAGACAGTTGACCAGTTATCTGTATTCAATTTTCATGAATTTAAATTAAGTTGTTATAAACATAATTTGATAACTATCATGATATATGATATGAAATTGTAAATTCTGATTTCAACTGTCTTCCAGGAGAATTTATGGAAACGAGAATACCGGTCATAGAAGCACTAAAAAAGATTGGATGTGCCAGAAATACACTCTATAAATTGATGAATCTTCACGGAATTGAATCAACCCGAGAAGGGAATCAGCGATTTCTGAAAAAAGATGATTATGAAAAATTATTTGAACTCTATCAGACAACTATTAGGAAAAGAAAAACACAGGAAAAGTCACGGATCTCAAAACTGCCCAAAGAAGCGGATGCTCGCTTGGAGCAATTGATTGAAGTGGCTTGGACTGAGAGACAACTAAATGCCCGTCTGACTGAGGAGATCAAGGAATTGAAAGAGCAGATCAAGAATTTGCTGGAACTGAATGCTGAACTGGTGAAGAGTAATTTGCACCTCATTGGCTCGGTTCGGCACTCACTGGATGCCCAGACTCGACGACAACAAGCTGAGTCTTCTCCCGAGGATATTTGATCACTACCCAAGTCATCTCAGTTAGATTCCAGTCCAGATAGAGGTTTAATTTTAGAGGAGCCACATGGAGAACTTTTCTTGGGCGATGCCCTACGCGTCTCGCAGAATGCCAATTTTTGCAGAAAACATGGTGGCGACCTCGCAACCACTAGCAGCTCAGGCCGGTTTGCGGATGCTTCAGGATGGAGGCAATGCAGTAGATGCAGCGCTGGCGACTGCCATCACCCTGACGGTAGTCGAACCGGTGATGAATGGCATTGGCTCTGACGCTTTCTGTATTCTCTGGGATGGTCAACAACTACATGGGTTGAATGCTTCAGGACGTTCACCAGCTGCATGGACGCCCGAGCGCTTTTCGGGCCTTGAGGAAATGCCTCAGCGGGGTTGGGAGGCAATCACAGTGCCTGGATGTGTCTCAGCCTGGGTGGCGCTATCCAAGCGATTTGGCCATCTACCCTTTGAAAAATTATTCAAACCTGCGATCCGTTATGCTGAATCTGGGTTCCAAGTTGGTCCTGTCTCGTCAGAAATGTGGGAAGAATCCGTCGAGACTCTCAGCAAGTTTGAGGAATTTCGTAGAGTTTTCCTGCCCCAGGGAAGAGCTCTTCAAACAGGAGAAAGGTTTCAAAACCCGGATCAAGCCAAAACACTGAAATTGATTGCAGAAACTAAGGGTGAAGCATTCTATCGAGGTGTTTTGGCTGAGCAGATCATTGCTGACTCAACAAGGCATGGAGGTGCAATGACTCTTACAGATTTAGACCAACATCAATGTGACTGGGTGGGTACGGTCTCTCAGGAATTCATGGGTCATGAACTTCATGAAATCCCCCCTAATGGTCAGGGCCTGGCTGCCTTAATTGCCCTGGGCATTCTGAGATATCTGCCCATCAAAAATTGGCCTGTTGATTCAGCTGATAGTCTGCACATCCAAATTGAAGCGATGAAACTAGCTTTGGCGGACACTTATCGCTATTTTGCTGATCCCTCATCTATGGAAGTGACTGCTGAGAATTTGTTGAATGAGGATTATCTCAAGAAACGCTCACAACTCATCGATTTGAGTAAAGCTCAGGAGATGGGCCATGGGGTTCCCAAACCAAGCGGTACGGTGTACCTGACTGCCGCCGATCAAAACGGAATGATGGTCTCCTACATTCAGTCGAACTACATGGGCTTTGGTTCAGGAATTGTGGTGCCAGGAACAGGGATCAGTCTGCAGAACCGGGCAGTCGGTTTTAATCTGAAGGAGGGCCACCCGAATCAGGTGGGTAGTGGTAAGCGACCATTCCATACGATCATTCCAGCGTTTTTGATGAAGGAGGGTCACCCAGTAATGAGCTTTGGGATGATGGCTGGACCCATGCAGGCTCAAGGACACGTACAACTTATGTTGCGAATGTTCGCTTATGGTCAGAATCCACAAGCCGCCGCTGACGGTCCTCGATGGCAGGTGCTAGAGGGACAAAATGTTGCAATTGAAGAAGACTTTCCAGCAGATGTACTGAGACAACTCGAAGCCCGTGGTCATCAACTACATCGTAAACCTCGACAACCTTTCTTTGGTGGAGCCCAATTAATCTATCGGATGAAAGATGGCTATTGCGGTGCCTCAGAGCCCCGTAAGGAAGGGCAGGTCGTTGGCTTCTAGAAAATCGAAAAATGTATAAATTAACAATATTTTTATATGTTTAAGTTGAACTACAATTAGTGTTCTTAAATGATTTCAAATTAAGCATAAAATTCTTGATTCTATTCTTCAAACATTAAATGACAGCTTCCTATCTCTGAAATTGTTAATAGTTACTGCAATTAGGACAATTATACCCATAATGAACAATTGCCAGAAGTAGTCAACACCTGCAATTACAAGAGCGTTGGTCATCATTGAAAGAAGTATAGCTCCCAATAAAGTACCAAAAACTGTTCCTTTGCCACCAAATAGGCTAGTCCCACCTATGATGACTGCAGCAATCACATGAATTTCCATGGATGTTCCTATTGTAGCTTGGGTTGAATCAATTCTTGCAATCATAATCAAACCACCCAGTGCAACACACAAGCCCATGAAGCTGTAGACCAATATCTCAATGATTTTGACATTAATTCCAGCTAATCGAGCTGCCTCACGGTTTCCCCCGATCGATCTTACATGTAATCCAAATTTAGTTCTGTTAAAAAGCCAAGCACCGAAGAGAGCAAAAATTAAAGATATCAAAACCGGTATTGGAATTCCTAAGATTTCACCTTGACCAAACCATGTTAAAGATTCAGGTAATCCATAATGCATTTTACCAGCAGAATGAACAAGCGCTAGTCCCCTAAGACTTACCATTACTCCAAGAGTTGCTATGAAGGGAGGTATATTTATATATGAGATGAGATATCCGGTGAAAGCCCCCAAGATACCACCCATCAAGAACATCAAAATTACACCTATAAAAGGGTTCAATCCACCTTTAATTAGTTCAAAATTTATAACAGTAATTAAAGCGAGTAAAGAGCCCACTGACAAATCAATCCCAGCAGCTGCAATTACAAATGTCATTCCCACTGCTAGAATAATATAATATGAAGCCTGAGTTAAAATGTTTAACAGGTTAGTGGTGGTGGCAAATTTCGGATTTATGAATGAAAAAATGATCGCAAGCAGGATAACAACAATTGTTAAACCAATTCCTTGAAAAATCCATTTTTTATCTGCGTGGCCAATTGAAAGTTCTGACATAATATCTTGTAAATTTTTATGATGTGCCAAACGTAATAAGTTTTACAACTTCTTCCCGTGTAGTGTTTTTTGAATCTAATACGTTTAGTAGTTTGCCATTCTTCATTACAGCGATACGATCCGAAAGTCGAAATACATGCTCCAAATTGTGACTGATTATCAAAACTCCAATATTTTCTGATTTCATTTTTTCAATCAAATTCAGCACCTTACTTCCCTCATCTACCCCGAGCGCTGCCATCGGTTCATCCATAATCACAAGTTTGACTTTCTGAAGTAGTAATCTGCTGATTGCTATTGTCTGCCTCTGCCCACCTGATAAGTGAACAACAGCGTCATTCAGCTTTGGTAACTTGATACTGAATTGTTCCAGTAGCTGCTTTGTTTCTTCTCTCATTCTTTGATTATCCAATTGAGGGAAAATTCCAAAAACTTTTTTCTGCAGCTCGCGCCCTAAAAATACATTCTCTGGAACATTTAATGTGTCAATCAAACCCAATCCCTGATGCAAACAGCCAATACCATATTCGCTGGCTCTATTTGGACTTTCGAGCTTCACTTCATTATTTTCAATTTCAATAATCCCATCATCCGGTAACTGGACCCCAGCAATTGTTCTCACAAAAGTCGACTTGCCAGCTCCATTATCCCCAACCAAAGACAAGATCTCACCAGATTTTATTTCGATATTTATATTGTCAATAGCTTTTAGTCCTCCGTAACTTTTGGTAAGATTCTTAGTAATTAAAAAAGGCTTCATCTTTAGTATTTTTCTGATTTGATTCTGAATTTAATAGGGCTGATCCTGAAACTGAATAAAAGCTGGCCTTGTCATCATTTCAATATCAGCCTCATAATTATTTTAAATCATCTTCCCATCTTTGGCTTAGAGTAACGGTTAGAGTAAGTTACGATTTCTTCGGCATCTGACCATCTGTCAATCATCTTAAATGGGCCAGACCAGCTTTGTGGAGGAGTATCACCCTTACTGTGTGCAACGAATGCGTCAGCCACACCTACACCACTATCGTCAATAGGCCTCAGAATAGAGGCAGTCAGCCAGCCCTCTTTCATTGCTACTATTTCATCGCCAGTGCCGCCAAAACCCATGGTTGCTATTTGGTCAGATTTTCCAATTTGTTTTACAGCTTGGCCGGCCCCTAGACCTATTGTAGTTGAAACACCGTAAATGAGATCAAGATCGTCATGAGCTGCCAGTAGATTCTGGGCAGCATCGTAGGCTTTACTTCTATCGAAGTCAGTATGGGGGCCGACAATTACTTCTATGTCGGGATATTGTTCAACAACACTTAAGAACCCCGCCATCCTTCTATCACTCGCGACTCCAGGGGCACCTTGTAAGATAGCGATTTTACCTTTACCTCCTAGATGCATGCTGGCCCAAGAACCTGAGATTTTCCCACCCAACATGTGTGAAAAAGCAACATATGTCATTGCTCTTGCCTTTTCATCTTCATGGGGTTCCAAATAGTTATAGACTATAGTTGGCACGTTTGCTTGTTTCAGTTTCCTGAGTGCTGGGATTGCAGCCTCATATTCTGTGGGCCCCAAAAATACATAATCTACACCTTTTGCAATTACAGATTCTACCTGGGCAAGTTGACCGGCGTGATCAACGTGTGACGAGACTGCCAGAGATTGAATCTCGTAATCTACTCCTAATTCATCAAGCCGCCCCTGAATAGCCCAAAACACCCTTTCCCAAGCATCTGAAATGTCAAAAGAAGGTGAGAGGTATGCGATCTTCATAGGTTCTGCTTTCCCAACTTTTGGTGAAAAAGTCAGACCCAAAAACAGGGCACTCAGTGCTATCACTGTTATTGCAATGGATGATTTGCTGATACCAAATCTATTAGACATGAAAGCCTCCAATGATGGTCTTACAAATATTCTGGTGGCTTTAGCTACCAGAAGGACAATCAATCTGTGTCTTACAAATCTCATTGATAGTCAAGTAATTTATGATTTTTTTGTTTTAAATGTTAACATTTATTCTAGAAATTTTTGATTAAAAGCTAGAATTAACTATCTGTTTATAAATGATATCAAATGATGTAAATTTTAAGTTTTCTCTGAAAAAAGTTAGTATGAATAACCCTAGATATATTGTGGAATAACTTTAGATCCATGAATTTGTAACTGAATCACCACATATGGAACTGACCCTAACAGGCAAACGGGTACTGGTCACAGGCGCCTCGAGCGGATTGGGGCTTCATTTCGCTCAGATTATGGCCAAATCTGGTGCAAAAGTGACTCTGGCTGCGCGTAGGTTCAGCAAAGTTCAAGAAGCTTCAGAAGAAATCTGTATGGATGGATATGTTGCGGAAGCCCTGGAGCTTGATGTGACAGATAATATTTCCGTGAAAAAGGCCTTTTCAGCCGATCCCTATGATGTCGTGATCAACAACGCTGGAATCAGTGGCTCGGGTAGGGCTATGGATATGAAGATTGAAGAATTTGAAAACGTTCTTCAAACCAATCTCACTGGCGTGTTTGCCGTGGCCCAAGCAGCTGCGCAGCAAATGTCATCTCGTGGTGGTTCGATCATCAACATTGCTTCAATCCTTGGTCTCCGGGTGGCTGTTCAGGTCTCTGCTTATGCTGTTTCAAAGGCATCGATAGTCCAGCTGACCAAGGCCCTTGCTTTGGAGTGGGCACGCCATCAGATCCGCGTTAATGCACTCTGCCCAGGCTACATTGAGACACCCTTCAACAAAGCATTCCTCGAAAGTGAGGCTGGCCAGGCTTTGATCCGCCGAATTCCTCAGCGTCGATTGGGTCAACTTTCTGATCTGGATGCGCCACTTCTTCTGCTTGCCTCAGATGCCTCCGCCTACATGACTGGATCTGTACTGGTAGTGGATGGGGGTCACCTAGTTTCCAGCTTATAGGATTGACTTGGATTTCACGATCTCACCAGAAATAGCCTCATTGCGTGATCGAATAGCTAGATTTGTCGATCAAGATGTCTTACCTGTTGAAACAGATCGCTCGACTTGGGACCCACATGAGAATATTGGGTATGAGGCACTTCAAACATTGAGACAAAAGGCTCGCCAAGAAGGACTATGGTGTCTGCAACTTTCCCCGGAAGCTGGAGGACTAGGCCTTGGTAAGATGGGAATGTCGGTCTGTTACGAAGCAATGAACAGGTCGATTTTTGGGCCAGTAGTTTTTAACTCTGCGGCTCCAGACGATGGCAATATGATGGTGCTTGAAAAACTGGGCACTGCTGAGCAGAAAGCTTACTGGTTAGCTCCCATTGCAGACGGTGTTGTGCGTTCAGCGTTTGTGATGACAGAGCCTGCCCCAGGTTCAGGTTCTGATCCAGGCATGATGCAAACATGGGCAAAAAGAGATGGCGATGATTACGTAATTGAAGGAAAGAAATGGTTCATTACAGGTGCTGAGGGGGCAGCCCATTTCATTTTGATCGCACGCACCTCTGAAGATGCTCGCCGAGGGCACACTGCTTTTTTGTTTCATCGTGATAACCCGGGTTGGGAAATCGTTCGCCGTATTCCGATTATGGGACCTGAGGAACACGGTGGCCATTGTGAATTGAATTTTAACGCGCTACGAATTCCCAAGGAGAATATTCTTTTAGAGGAAGGCCGTGGCCTGAAAGTTATCCAGACTAGGTTGGGTCCTGCAAGGCTCACTCACTGTATGCGCTGGCTTGGGCTAGCTAAACGGTGTGTTGAAATTGCCAGTGAATATGCAGTCCGCCGAGAAGGATTCGGAGTTAAATTGTTTGAGCGTGAGAGCGTCCAAATGATGCTGGGTGATCTTGCGATGCAGATCGAAGTAGGCCGAATGCTGGTCATGAAAGCTGCTTGGGAAATCGACCGCGGCGGCTTTGCACAGAGAGAGGTCTCCATGGCCAAGATCCAGGTTGCCAATCTGTTATCCAAGGCAGCAGATGTTGCCATTCAAATCAATGGGGCACGGGGCTACTCAAAAGACACTATTCTTGAGTGGATTTATCGCTATGCCCGTCAGGCCAGATTGGTGGATGGAGCTGATGAAGTGCATAAAATGGTGTTGAACGGGTATCTGGAGAAAGAAGGTAATGATTTCTGGAATTGGGGGGTCGGAGAGTGATGAAGGCCGATTTGAATGGTGAAGTGGATTTTAATGAGGAATCACTTGGGCGCTTTTTAACAGCAAGGCTTGGGGCTGATTGTGGAATATTTCAGTTGAGCAGAATCAGTGGAGGTCAATCAAATCCAACGTATTTCTTGAATTGGGGTGAGCAAAATCTAGTACTGAGAAAGCAACCGAATGGTCCAATCTTGAAAGGTGCCCATGCAGTTGACCGTGAATATAGAGTACTCGAGGTGCTTCACCTAACGTCTGTTCCTGTACCTGAGCCTGTCTTGTATTGTGCTGAGCCAGAGTTGCTGGGAACCCCCTTTTACCTGATGCAGCGAGTAGAGGGACGTGTGTTCACTGAGACTTCATTATCGGAGTTGCCAGCGGAGGAACGTACTCCGATTTGGATGGCTGTTGCCGAGACACTGGCCAGTCTTCATTCAATTCGGCCTGAGGAGGTCGGACTGGCTGATTATGGAAAACCAGGCAACTATTTCGAACGGCAAATCTCACGTTGGGTAAGGCAGTATCAGAACTCACCATCTAGACCCATTCAACCGATTGAGGATCTGTACGATTGGCTGTTGGGAAATCTACCAGCAGATGATGGCGCGGTTTCGCTGTGTCATGGAGATTTCCGTCTGGGAAACTTACTGTTTCACCCAACCGAAGTGAGAGTATCGGCAATTCTTGATTGGGAACTCTCTACATTGGGACACCCTCTAGCAGATCTTGGCTTTTGTTGTATGCCCTGGCATACCTCACCCGATGAATATGGCGGTCTGCTGGGTTTTGATCTGAATGAGCTTGCCTTACCAACCGAGGAAGATTTTGTAGGTCGGTACATGGCTTCTCTCAATCAAGTGTCAACACCTCAACCCTTTCATACTGCGTTTGCGCTTTACCGATTTGCAGTAATCTTTGTTGGAATTGCAGATCGGGCCCGAGAAGGTAATGCAGCAGATCCCAAAGCAAAAACTCTTGGTCCTCTGGCGGAACACTTTGCAGTGAGGGGACTGGAAATTTCAAAAGGAATTCCTCATGCTTTTTGAATTGAATTTCTATTTTAGAAATTGATTTCCTGTAAGGACAATTCTTACACATAAAACATCTAAAAGAAGCCCCAAGTGGAAAGAAGGAATGATTGACAAAAACTTGATTGGCTATTCCTTTGAGCCTGTTCAGCTTGCCGTCGAGGCTGGACGACTAAAGTTTGTGGCTAAAGCGCTGGGCCTAACAGATCCAGTTTACAGTGATGCTGATGCAGCCTGCGCTGAGGGTTATTCAGATCTGCTCGCTCCACCGACTTTCCCATTTATGCTGGAGTCGGATGCTTTGGATTTAGAGGCGCTTTGTGAATTTTTTGGGCAGAACGTAAAGCACTTGCTGCATGCAGAGCAAAAGTTTACCTATCACCAGCTGATCTGTGCAGGTGATCAGATTACATTCGTCAAAACCATCCGGGAAATTTTCGATAAGAAAAATGAACAACTGGAGTTTGTTGTTTCAGATAACACGCTGACCAATCAGAATGATATCCTTTGTGTTGAGAGTCAGACTACCTACGTCTTCAGAAATGCTTAGAGAGTTTTGAGAATATGCCCAAAGCTGCAGATTGGAACATTGGAGACGAACTTCCTGTGATGACAACTGAGCCACTCACAAGGCATGCTCTCGCCTTGTACTGCGGCGCTTCAGGAGATCACAATCCAATTCATGTTGATTTTGATTACGCGAAAGAGGCAGGGCTGGATGATGTGATTGCGCATGGGATGCTCTCGATGGGTTACCTTGGCAAGATGTTAACTAATTGGATTTCACAAAAGCAGATACGCAGCTATCAGGCCCGCTTTACTGCAATGATGCACATTGGGGAGGGTATTTGCTGTTCAGGTCGAATTACAAATAAATGGGAAGAAGACGGGAGGTGGTTGGCGAGGATTGAACTGTTTGCAGATACCCCGCAAGCCCAAACAATCATTGGAGAAGCAGAGGTTCTTTTGGATTAAAACCGAGCACTTATTAAACAGCTGCTGGTTTAGTTTTCAGCAATAAGTTTTTCTATTTCAACAGTATATTCCTCTAGTTTTGCCAGCGCGTGTTCTCGCTGCAGAGCAGTGAGTATTTGATCAATCCCTAGTATTCTGGCTTCATACCGGCTACGCCAATCATTTTGCTGATCGTTTTCTTGAAGCTGACGTTGCCAGCCTATCAGCCATTGCTGTGCCTGTTCTTGATTTGGTTGTTGATTCAGAAAATTGAAAAACTCTGCTTGTGACTTCTCTCGGCGTTTCAAGCGAGATTTCGTTTCATCAACTTCGGGTCGGGATTTTTGCCAGATGCCCTCCAAAGCCAGAAGTTGTTCCGGTGACCAATCACCGAACCATTCCTCGAGACTCTCCTGCCTGCGCTCACGGCGCTTCTCTCCTCTTTGTGCGTTCGGTTCATCTAAATGTTCTGCTATTTCCTCGTTCTCTTCTTGGAACTCACTCCGCAATTCCTCCACTTGTTCCGGATCCAAATCAGCCAGTAATTTAGCGGCATCCGGTCGCAATCGGTCCAAGATTCGCTTCCAACCAAGCTCAACCTTTTCAAGCCCTTCCCTCCATTCTTTTCGAGTCAATCCATCCCGAGCTTTTATCTGGATGTCTCTAAGAAAGTCAACATAATGGGGCAACTCTTCTTTGCGGTGCCAAGCAATGTGTTCAGCTAATTGCACATTCAGCCATCTGTCTTGCTCACTTGTAAGGTCGAGGTAAGAATCTAGCCTCCAGCGTGTTAGCCAGTTTAGGTTGTTGTAACCTAGATAAAGCGTGTTACAGCTTCCCAGTAAGAGCAGAAGCCCTACCGGCCAAGCTACTCTAACTATTTTTAACAGAATCATACTTTTTCAGTCATTTTGAAATATGCAGGTAATTCGAGAATTATTTTCAGTTTACCAGACTGTGCGTTCATTTGAATACCAGAGAAATCATAGGTCAATTTTAGAAAAGATTGCAATGGGTTGACTACATAGTGAGGTTTTCAAGTTGGAGGGGCTAGGAAAGATTAGAGCATATTCTGTCATAATAATTTTTATTTGAAAATTTTTATAAAAATCATTAAAAAGGTATTTTATGTTCTTTCTTGAGGAAGTGAGATGATGATCCCTCACTTCCTCGGAGGTCCCATGTCAGTTCAATTAAATCAAACTGCGCTCTGGCAAAATCTATGGGTAGTCAATCAGCTTCAAAAGGAGGAAATCGAGATCCTTGAGAAATTCATTGAGGTGTTGCCTTCTTCAGAAGATGAAGTCATTGATGAGTGGCTGGATCGTCTTGAAAGACACACCAAGCATCGATTTACAGTTGAAGAAGAACGTATGATCAGTTCGGGATACCCCTTTCTATCTGAACATCGGAGAGAACATACTTTGGCAATGGATTGAATACGAAAAGCCAGGGATGATTGGGAGAAGGATCGGAATGTTTTGACGCTTTGGAGCTTTCTAGAGCAAGATTATTTCGACTGGTTCATGCAATATCTGATGGACTATGATTTTTCTTCTGAAAATCACGAAAAGTGTAACTGAAAACCACGGCACAAGGTTCAACTATGACCTGAGTTGATTGAAGCTTGATCAATCAACTGTCTGATGCAGAGAGATCGTTGATCCCAAGGAATTCAGGGTTGATGATCTTATCCTCACTAGCCTACCTTAGTAACGCTCCCTTTCTTGTACGACAAACGATAACCCAACTCTGAGCTAACCAAATCTTTTCATGAATTTGATGTGCAGAAAGCCAAGTATCACCCTAATGATTTGTCTTTTTTTTTCAATTGTTTCAACTGCATCTGGACAAGGTAAGGACATGCAGAAGTTCAATGATTTCCAGATGGATCGGACTGAAGTAACGATTGGAGATTTTCGAAAATTTGTCGAAGCAACAAAGTTTCGTTCCCGAGCTGAGGTAGAGGGTGGTGGTTTTGAGTATGGTGCTGGATGGGAGCGTAGGCCTGGTTGGACTTGGCAGAGACCACATGGAGTTGAAGCGAATGATCAAGAACCTGCAGTGCATCTGAATTATGCAGAAGCCCAAGCATACTGTGAGTGGGTTGGTAAGCGTTTACCAACTGATGAAGAATGGGCTAGTATGGCTTATCATGAGCAAAGAAGAAACCCACCTGCTGCTTTTGAATTCGGAAAAATCTATGACTATCCCACTGGAGATGATCCAACTGGTGCAAATTGTCTGGCAGAGTGTGGCCCATCGCTCTCAGTGGATCACGGTATAAACTTGCGTCGTGGGACGGGTCATACTTTGGCTGGAAACAGCAAGGCTGGGGTAAACGGGCTTTATGAAATGGGAGCCAACGTCTGGGAATGGATTCAAGGGGAAGGGGTGCAAGCTCGCACAAGAGGAGGCTCTTGGTGGTATGGAGCCCGACCAATGCACCGGGAACACTCCGCATACAAACCAAAAGATTTTTATGCGATTTATATTGGTTTTAGATGTGCCTCAGATCTCTGAATTTCAAAAAATCTTCATTTTCTGAAATTACGACCAGAAATTCCCACCACAGATTCTCTTTCTCTCAGTTTCCTGGCTTTCTGGATCACTTCGACAGTTTTTGACCATAAGCCAAGATCTTCCAGTTTGTTGAAAGAAATCCACTCAGCGTGTTGAGCGTCATCTGAACCTAGCGGAGTTCCTGATGCCCAATTTGCCCAGTAATCGATCAGGGTATAGTGGAAGCGAACTTGTTGATTGTCATCTCGGATGATTGAGTCCACAACTTCTAGAAATTGGGGCTGCTGAATTTGTACGCCAGTTTCTTCCAACACTTCCCTGCTGGCTGTCTCCTCAACTGTTTCTCCAATGGACTGAGCACCTCCTGGAAGACTCCACTCTCCCAATCTCGGGGGCCGGCCTCGGCGGATCAGTAGCACATCTTCATCTTTCAAAACCACGACTCCTACTCCCACAAAAGGGCGTGATGGATACTCTCTGGATTCAGGCATTATTTAACTTTCTCAAGGGATTACTCGCTGACTGATAGGGTGAGAACCCCCAATTCATTCAAAGCATTCGTGATGATGTAAGTCCCGAGAATCATAAGGAAACTTAGAAAATTTTTTCGGAAAAGCCCTTCTGAGATATGGCGACGAATTTGTTGGCCAATCGCCATTCCGCAAACTGTTCCAAACAATGCGCCAATAGATAAGAGTAACTGTTTTTCGTAGAGAATTCCCATGCGGTACAGTGCTATTGCCAGAAAAACAGTCACGATATTGAGAACAATTCCTAACGCTTGTACCAATTCGTCCCTAGTCAATTTTAAACCGTAGAGGTAGAAGACGCTGGGAACAGAAAAAATACCAGTCATACCCAGCATTAAACCTCCGACAATGCCCACTAAAATTCCCCAGTAATTTTCTTGACCTTCAGGGACTTGGAGATCGATTCCACTTAAACTCAAAACACCAAAAATAATCAGTAAACTGCCTAGAATTACTGAAAACCAGGGCACTTCAAATTTATCAAGAAAATAAGTCCCGATCCAGACTCCTGGAGGCACCATAATAATCAACCCCCATAATTTCCTGCTAAGCTTTATAAAATTTCCACCTTTGCCTCCTTGCCAGACATTTGTCAAAAAACTTGGAAGGAGTGTAATAACGACTGCGCTTGGAACAGGTTGAAAAAGACTCATCAAGGAGAGTGTGATCATCGGAACACCTAAACCAATTAGGCCCTTGATGATACCAGCAAATAAAAAAATCAGTACGATTTCAATCTGAAAAATTGATCCCAAGTCTGTAGTCCCCATTTATTTTATCAAAAGATTGTTGGTGAGGATTTTTGGAAAACCCCAATATATCTCAGCAAAATAGCTTTCAGTTTGAAAGTGCTGATCTGCACTATCAAATCGAACTCTGACCAATTTTCAGACCAAAAGAATTCAATATTTTGTAGGACAAAAAACTTGACATGATTTAAGTTAAAAATATTATTTGCAAAAAAAAAACGAAAATTTTTTCGGTATCCGAAATTGGAAAAAAATAAAAATTTTATTTATGTACTTGAAAAAGCTCTGAAAGTATTAGAGCAGTTTTCTAGTATTAGGCCTAATTTAACACTAACTGAGATTGAGCAAGAAACAGGTTATGGACCTGGTACAACACACCGCATTTTAAAGACACTAACCGAACTGGGCTATTTACGTTTTTCAGATCAGACTAGGCGATATAGTTTAACCTTTAAGATTTTAAATCTAGGTTTTTCGGCCATGAGTAGAATGGAAATTCGTGAGATAGTACGCCCTGAATTATTAAGCTTGGCTAAGACAACAAAACAAGTTGTTAGTTTTGGTATCTTAGACAATGTAGATGTTGTTTACATTGACCGAGTACAATCTAATGCTTTCAGACTAGGTGTTGATATAAGAATTGGAACCAGAATTCCCACATATTACACAGCGATTGGTAAAAGCATTTTAGCATTCCTCACACAAGAAAGATCACTTGATATTTTAAAAAAACAAGAACTGGTTGATCCTTACAGCAAGCAAAAAATTGAGTTGGAAAAAATCATCAAAGAGCTTCAAAAAATTAGAAAAAAAAGATGGTGCTACACTGAGCCCGCACCTGCAATTCGAGTTTTGGCATCACCAATACTAGACCAAAGTAAAAATCCAGTTGGAGCAATAAGCATCGCAGGTCTTCAGTTAAATTCTACGAAAGATTCATTCATTGATAATCATATAAACCATTTGCTAAATACAACGGCTCAGCTAGGGCCAGCACTTTCCATTCTTGGATCTTGTGAAAACAATTAAAGGAGTAATTTATGAGATTTGGCTACAAGGGAATCTTGCCAGCAATGCAGTGCCCAATGAAAGAGAATTTTGAAATTGACTATAAAGAACTTCAGAGATTTGCAAATTGGCTCATAAGTTTTGAGGGAGTAAATGGTCTGGTGACAAATGGTCATACAGGAGAAATTTTTTCATTATCACCAAAAGAAAGGGCAGAAGTAACGAAAGCGGTTGTTGAAGCTGTGGATGGAAAAGTGCCGGTGGTTTCCGGAATTGCTGTGGAAGGTATTCAGGAGGGAATTGAACAAGCTGGAATGCTAAAAGAGGCTGGGGCAGATGGTTTGTTAGTGATGCCTTTTCATCATTGGCTGAGATTTGGTTTTTCTGATGATCATGCAATTGAGTATTTTTCAGAACTTGGAGAAACAAGTGGTTTAAATTTAGTTGCCCATATTTATCCAGCTTGGACAAAAGCAAATTATAGTTCTGGTTTATTGGGAGAACTTTCAAAACTCGAGTGGGTAACTACAATTAAATTAGGCACTCGGGAAATGTCACAATATGCAAGAGATATTAAAGCCATTAGAGAAAATGGGGAAGGAGTTACAATTCTAACCTGTCATGATGAATATTTACTTGCATCTATGGTTCAGGGTGTTGATGGTGCTTTAGTAGGTTTTGCTTCATTTATACCAGATAAAATAACCAAACTTTATGAATGCGTAAAAGTGGGTGATTTAAAGGGCGCACAAGAAATTCAGGAATGGATTCTTCCTCTAAAAGAGGCAGTTTATGCCAGTGGAGAGCCCTCAGGAGAGGCACATGCAAGAATGAAAACCGCGATGTTCTTGTCTGGTAGATTAAAATGCGATGCAGTCAGAAAGCCAATTAAAAAACCAGAAGGAGCAGCGTATCAGAAAATTCAATCTGCTGTAAGTAGAGCAGGTTTTTAATGGAGAAAATAATGAGATCAAAACAAGTTATCAGACCACCATAGAACCACTAGATATTTGGTAGATAGTAAGGCCTAACAGGATCTTTAAAAAGTTGATTTAGAATGAGGAAATATGAAAAGATTTAGCTTATTCATGGTGGCAATTTCATTGGCTGCAGGACAAATTTTTGCGGGAGGTCACAAAGCTCTCCCCAGCGATGCAGCTGAAGAACAGGTTTTAAGAATTGCCACATCATCTGCAGGTGAAAATTCTTTCATCTTTACAGGACTAAGTGGGGGTGGTGATCATCAAAATTGGCAGTCATTTCTTTGGGTGCCCCCAATGTACTTTGATGAAAACAAAGAACTTCAGCCAGGAGTTTTTAACAAATGGGAGTCAAATTCTGAATTTACAGAATGGACTTTCAGTATTGATCCAAGAGCAAAGTTTTCTGATGGTTCGAAACTTACTGCCCAAGACGCAAAAGATACTTGGGAAGCCATGGCAAATCCTGATTCTCGGAATGGAAGGATCGTAGGTTACATTGGTAACGTACAGGGGTTTGAAGATGCGAGAGAGAAAAAGATTGATACAATTTCTGGTATCATAGCCGAAGGTTCAACTGTTAGAGTCAAACTCAAGAATCCTGATCCAATCTTTCATTGGCGAATTTCCACAGCACATATGAATGTGGTCAAGGGCAGTCAGGCAAAGTCAGGGTTTGATTACTGGAAACCTGAGAATAATCCAGCATTTTCAGGACCGTATGTACTAAGCCAGTATGATCCCGATCAAAACACAGCAACCTTCACTCCAAATGATAATTGGTGGATGGATGAAGGGCCATACTTAGAAAAGATTACCTTCCAGTTCGTAAATGATGGTGACACGCTGGCAGCGATGTTCCAAAACGAACAAGTCGATCTTTCAATGCAGCAACCCTCACCGATCCTCAAAAAGATCATGCCTGATGTTTTTGAACCGGCCCCAAGAATTGGTTTCAATTCATTCTGGTTCAATGTAAGTGCTGCTCCAACTAATGACCCCATGGTACGTAAAGCGCTTGTTTTGGCAGTTGATCCCAAGGAGATCTATAAAGCTGCATTCCCGAAATCACAGTTTGAATCAGTGATGCCAAGACAATTCATGGATCCAAATCTACAATGCTATGACGATAGCATAGTTTATTATGATTATGATCCAGAGGGCGCTAAAGCAGCTTTGGCAGCATCCAGTTATGGTGGACCAGAGAATTTGCCTAAACTTCGTGTGACTCCTCGTGCTACATGGCCACCGCTCAAAAGAGGAATGGAGTATGCCATGGAGCAGTGGCGGACAGTATTGGGGATTCAAAATGTTGAGTTCAAGGATAAGCCGCAAAACTTTGGGAGTGACGAAGAGAAAGTCAACGTTTCCAGGGATGATGTTGCCGCGAGATTCCCAGATCCAGCAGTCTACGTTTTCAAAGGAACTCATTCTCAGGGACCAATTGCCAGTGGTTCAATGATGAGATCTTACAAGAACGAAAAGATAGACATGTTGCTGGAAGAGGCGATGATGGTGGAACCATCTCATCCAAAGCGATGTGCACTTGCACATGAAGCACAAAGACTATTCCTCAATGACTGGCCAATGATCATTCTCGGAAAGCCTTTGGAAAGTATCAATAGAAGAGGATACGTAAAAAATGTCTTCAGCGGTCCTGATATCGCAAGACACGCACCCTGGAAAATTTATATTACGAAATAATATTTTCTAGACTCACAGTATCTAAAATTACTACATTTTCAACTCTAACTAGGCCGTCCTTGACGGCCTTTTTTTATGATATCTTTTCTTTCAATAAGAATTTTTCGATGGATATCAGGCTTACTACTAGTTTTGTTAGTAAGCTATGCAATGATGTTTTATGGAGGAGGTGACCCTATCAAACAAATGTTTCTCGATGAGTTAGGAAATACACAGTATCTTGATCAAAAAATGATTGACAGTGAGAGAGAAAAATATGGGTTAAACGACCCATTTATAGTGCAGTTTAAAAATTATCTTTTCAATATCACTCAAGGTGATTGGGGCACCTCTTACCGGGCCCAGCGGCCTGTTTTGGACATGATAAAACCTAGATTATGGATTTCAATTCAGCTAGGTTTTGCTGCCACCATTTTTATGGCATTAGTTGGTATCCCCTTGGGGATAATCGCAGCATTATATCATAACAAATGGATTGATTTAACTATTGTGGGTACAATTGTAACAATAAATGCTATCCCAGTCTTTGTAACGGGACCACTATTGTTGCTGTTTTTTGTGTTGGTTGTACCAATAATGAATGTTCCGTATGGGTGGAATGGTCTATTCGATACTCAGGTGATTTTACCAATTGTTGTTATCGCAATTTCTACACTGCCAATTGTTCTACGACAAATGAGAACCTCAGTTTTGGAAATCAAGAATGAAGACTACATAAGAACAGCAAGAGCAAAAGGCCTAACCGAAAGAAAAATCATACTTAAACATATATTAAGGCCTGCACTAACACCAGTCATTACCTCATTAGGTCTTGTAATGATTACTTTAGTGAATGGAGCATTGTTTGTAGAATTAATCTTCAATATTCCTGGTTTTGGAAAAATGACAATAGATGCTATACGGGACGTTGATCACCCTTTAATAATGTCAACTGTTCTTGTTGGCACACTAGTAGTGATGGGAAGTAACCTCATCGTAGATCTGATCTACTTTATCTTAGATCCAAGAATCAATAATTAATTTTATGCAAACTACAAAAAGTCTAACTCAATTAGCGTTAGCAAGGCTTGCAAAAAATTATCTTGCGCAGATTGGATTCCTGATTGTTGTTTTGTTCTTAGTAATTGCTATTCTTGGACCTTTGATAGCACCATATGATTTCTTATCTCAAAACATAGATAGAGCTCTTGAAAAGCCAAGTTTAGATCACCTGATGGGGACAGACCCAATGGGCAGAGACATATTTAGTCGAATGATCTTTGGAGCGCGTACTGCAGCAATTGTTGCCTTCACCACAACAATTATTAGTCTCATTCTAGGAATCATAATTGGAACAATTGCAGGATTCTCAGGAGGAAAGATAGATGCTATTCTTATGTGGTTTACAGATGTGACAATGTCAGTTCCAGGATTATTGTTGGCGATTTTGATCAATGCCTCCATAAAACCTCCAATATCAAACTTTTTTGATTCCTTATATCAGACAACAAAAAATCCATTTTTTCTAAATACTTATTTAATAGATTTTGTCATTGTCTTTGGTGCGATCGCCTTAATTAGTTGGCCAGGTTATGCTCGCATCATTAGAGGACAAATTTTGAGCCTAAGACAGCAAGTCTTTGTCGAAGCTGCCGTGTCAATGGGGTCTGGCTTTTGGCACATGATGCGTAAACACTTGGTACCTAACGCCATCGGACCAATTGTGGTAACAGTTACTCAAGGTATTGGAGCAGCAATTTTACTTGAATCTTCACTGAGTTTTCTTGGTGTTGGAGTTCAACCACCAAATGCGAGTTGGGGGAGTATGTTATCAGACAGCCTATCATTGTGGAGGAGCTTCCCTCACTTGATGCTCGTGCCTGCAATCACCATTGGAATAATCCAAATCGCTTTTATTTTCCTAGGTGACGGAATTAATGATGCGCTGAATCCAAAACAGAGTAGGAGGTAAAGTGAAGCCAAAGAAGTTTCCTAAAGAATCATTGTCTTTTAAGGATGAAAAAACAGGCAATGATATCATTCAGTTGACAAGTCACAAATCAGTCCATCATCATCCATTTTTCCATGTGAACGCGTATAATTTGAATCAGGACAAACTTTTCTTCATCTCTCATCGCAGTGGTTCTCCTCAAATCATGTTTGCGGATATGCAAACTGAAAATTTATTCCAAATAACTCAATTCATTGATCTTAATGAATGGTCAATAAATCCTTCTTTGAATGGGAAGTACGTATATTTGACAGCTGGTTTCAGTGGATGGAGGGTAGAAGTTGAAACAGGAAAAGAAGAAAAGATTATTGAATTTCAAGCGGACGGAATGAAAGAGAAAGGGATGGTTGCGGCAGCAATGGGAACAACGTGTCTCTCAAATTCTGGGAAATGGTGGGGTGTTACCTACAAGGTGGCCGAAAAATCAAGATTTATGATCATTGACACTGAAAATGGAGAAGGCAAAAACATACTGGAAGCAAATAGTATTTCACACATGCAATTCTGCCCAGATGATGAAGAACAAATTTTTTATGCTGGACCTCTAACAGATAGAGTTTGGACTATCCGTCTAGATGGATCTGGAAATCAGAGAGTTTATGAGAAAAAGCCTCAAGAGTGGATTACACACGAGTCATGGTTGCCCAAAACAAATGAGATTGCTTTTGTAGATTGGCCTAATGGAATGAGAGCGATCAACATCCACACGAAAAAAGAAAGGCAACTGACTCACTTCAACGCTTGGCATGCCATTTCTAACCACGCAGGTTCCAGAATAATTGCTGACACAAATTTTCCTGATATTGGCTTACAAATTTATGATCCAGATGATCAGAACTTCCAACATGAGACAATATGCTTACCAAAATCTTCATCTGTTGGTGAGCATTGGAATGGGCCATTCCCCTATGGAAACGG
>JAQWOT010000333.1 GCA_029245725.1 SAR324 cluster bacterium
ACATGAAGAATTATCAGTTGTAAACTTATTTTGGAGTAAATTCTTTTCATAACGAATATCTGGATTTCTTTTTTGGGAAAATCAGGCTATTTCGACAAGTAATCGGGCAGTTCATTTTGATCAACCAAATTTTAAGACAGACACGCAAACAGTATTCTTGCAGAATCTACAGAAGATTCTCTAGTGATAACGATGGCTGATGTGATCAAGATCAATACATTCCTTACAGATATGTCCCAATACGGAGAATTCAGCAAAGCCCGCAACGAAGTTTTCCCAGGTGGAGTGCCGGCGAGTGCTTCCTACGCTACTCCCGCACTTGTGCTTCCCTCTTTGTTGGTTGAGATTGAAGCCATTGCGATTATCGGCAGTGGTAGTTGACGCTTGCTTACCCTACTAAAGCCTATCAGGGATCCCAATTACTAGGATCCCTCCTTCCAACCGAAGCACTAGCAGTGTTGCTCGACAGTGAAGATTTGGCTCTGGTCATCCAACTTTGCATCACACCACACTCCGAGATGTTGCCTCTTTAATGATGCGAATCCATCAGTGGTGTCTCGCAGGAATCAAATATTCTTACTCTGACTGCCCTTGCCAGTGATAATTACCAGTAAGGGCAGCAAAAAGGGCATCATCAACAATGCATCAGAACTGCTGATGGGCGGGGATCTGCCTATTGAGACCCTCAAATTCTATCAAGCAACCCGAAGTGTTAACTATTTTGCTAGCTAATCAGCTAATTTTTCAGATTTATCCCACACAAACGCTAAAGAAACTGGTACTTGTCTACTGCACTAGCCCCCCTACCTAATCCCATTGAGCAACATTAATAAAATCAATTCAAGATTCCCTGGACTGCGCAGTCCAATATCGCAATTGCAACCTTGACCCTCAGCAGTTCATTTTGGCTAGCCCAGCAATCCCGATGTGTGAAGCAGTGATGCCGTCGCCAAGCTTAACAACAACACTAGACAAAAGGTTTTGTAGTAACGCTGCATACTTGGTCGAAACATAAACTGGCCCAATAAAACACCAGCCGTGACGGGTATAGTCATAGCCAAGCCACGTTTGATAGCCAGCCAGTCCATCACTCCCAAAGTCAAAAGCCATATTAGGACAACAACCGAGGACAGCATTACATAAAAGATTAGCGTGGCCCGCATGACTGGTGCGGGTCGGTCTTGGCTTAGTACATAAAGCGCCACCACCATCCCACCCAGTGAGGCGATTCCTGTGGCAAATCCTGCCAATACACCAGAGCCCATCAATCCAGGCTTAGTGGCTAGGGCTTGGATACGGATTCGCACAAATTGCAAACTCGCAAGGATGATGATCATCAACAAGGCAATGAGGCGCGAGTCATTCGCAGGCAACCAACTCGTCACTGTCAGGCCGATCGGCATGCCAATCAGAACGCCAGCAATCAAACCCAGGGCCATACTCCGATCTGCTTCTTTCCAGCCACCACGTACCAACATCACAGAGGCAACGGTCTCCATTACCCAGCAAACGGGGAGTAGTGCAATGGGAGGTAGGAGTAGCACGGACAATGACATGAAAAGCGCTGAGAGCGCAAAGCCAGAAAATCCTCGCACTAGCCCGGCACAAAAGGCAACAGCTGCTAAGAAGCCAACTTCATTGATGGTTAAGGAAAGCGCATCAATCATTCTGTGATCTTTCTGGAATCAGTACGGTCCAAACTACTAGCTCCCTTTTTAGCCAGGCTAGCATTTCTCAGATTAATCCTTTGCAAATCAAAGAAATCGATTCCTAGCACACACCGCACAATCATGATTTTTTGCTGATCCAGAGATAAGCACCAACAGCCAAGAAACCCAGTAGTAGAAAGAACCAGCCCAGTGGGATCAGGGCAAATGGCTCAGTGAGCAACCCTCCTGTGTCTACCGATACTCCGATCAAGTGATATCTAAACAAACAACCACCACTCAAAACAAAAAATACCAACGACAGTCCAAGATATTTTTCCTTGCTCATGATAAGTGCCGCGCGACTTTGACCTTACCTTCCAGCCAAAAAATGGATTGTCGAACCAAATCTGGGTAGGTGACAGAGGAAAATCTCAAGCGAGAGAGCAGATTAGCGAGCCTTGTCAAGAATCCGTTTGACTTCGGCCAATTCGTAATTCAGTGCAGTGTAACGGGTAAGGGTGCCTACTGTTCGAACAGCTTGATCGATAGCTTCGGGGGTTCCAATCAGAACAAACAACTCTTTGCCCCTTGTCATTGCGGTGTAGAGCAGATTGCGCTGCAACATGAGGTAGTGGTGGTGGGTTAACGGAAGCAAGACTGCTGCGTATTCACTTCCTTGGGACTTGTGCACAGAGATCGCGTAAGCCAGTTGCAGTTGATCCAATTCACTAGCTGTGTAGGGAATGATCGCATGTTCAAATTCTACCCTGAGTTCTCGAGTCTCGGTGTTCACCTCTCGAATTTGGCCGGTATCTCCATTGAAGACTTCCTTATCATAGTTATTGACCTGCTGCATCACCTTGTCGCCCACTCGAAACTGCCACTGCTTAAATTCAATTCCTTCCCCACTTGGATTGAAAACCTCTTGCAGGCGTTGATTAAGATGAATGGATCCCGTTAGCCCACGATGCATGGGAGTGAGTACTTGAACCTGATTCAGGGGATCAAAACCAAAACGCTCGGGAATCCGCTCGGTGCAGACACGGAGTAGCTTATCAACAATCCGCTGCGGATCACCTTCCTGCATAAAGTAGAAATCTCTCAGTTCACTTGAACTCAGAGGACCATCCAAATCTGGAAGATCACCTTTGCGGACTCGGTGGGCGTTGAGAGTGATCAAGCTATCCTGAGCTTGCCGAAAGATGGTCTCCAAACGCACTACTGGTATCTGTTGTGAGGCAATCAGGTCCTGAAGAATCGCTCCTGCTCCAACGGATGGTAACTGATCCACATCACCAACTAGGATCAGCCGGGAAGGAGACGGAATCGCTTCCAACAATGCATCCATCAGCAAGGTATCAATCATTGATGTCTCATCAATGATCAACAGTTCATACTCCAGCGGATTGTCCTGATTGCGCTGGAATCCTTGATTGCCAGCTTCCAATAGACGGTGAATGGTTGAGGCAGAGTGTCCCGTGGCTTCTGAGAGCCGTTTGGCAGCCCTTCCTGTGGGAGCTGCAAGTGCTGTTTCTGGAATTTGTGGGAGCATCAACTGCAGGATGAAGCGGACAATCGTTGTCTTTCCAGTACCTGGACCCCCGGTGAGGATCAGTACCTTGTGTTGCAGGGCTGCCTGTATTGCCTGATGCTGGACTGAGTCCAGGCGCAAGTCGAGCTGTTCCTGGCATGCGTCAAGGAGTTCTGAAGAAGGACCAAAGTTGGTCAGCGCAGGACTCTCCAACAAGCGAAACAGGTTTTCTGCTATCCGCTGTTCTGCAAAATAAAAACGTGGTCTGGAGAGCAACGACTGGTTCCTGCCCGTCAGGTGAACACTGTCTCGGCCTTTGAGTTGTCGCTCTTGTAAGAGATGATCAATCGCCTGTCTGGTACATTCTTCGGGTAGGTGTAATTCTGTGCAGACTTTCTCCGACAACAACGCCTGAGGCAGGCAGGTATGGCCCTGTTGCGCTTGCTGCTCAATTACATAAACCGTTCCGGCAACGACTCTTTCCAATGAATCAGCAGCAAAACCAAGTTTACGAGCGATCGCATCTGCAGTCAGGAATCCAATCCCTGGCAACTCTGTCAATTGGTAAGGGTTTTCCCTCAAGACTTGAATACTGTTCAGACCATAGCGCTGAAAAATTCGTTGGGCCTGAGCGTTTGAAACTCCAGCTCCATGCAGGTAGGTCATCACCTCTCGTAGTCCTCGCTGTTCTTCACGAGCCTCATGCAAAACTTCCAATTGTTTGCGAGTAAATCGTGGAACCTCCTTCAGCAGGCGCTCTGGCTCTTCGTCAATCACCCGAAAAGTGTCTTCTCCAAAAGCAGCAACAATTCGCTCAGCGGTCTTCTCACCAATACCGGAGTAGATCCCACTGGCGAGATAGCGCTGAATTCCATCCAACGAAGAGGGCAACACTGGCATTGCCTCATCTACCAGAAACTGGCTGCCGTAGAGGGCATGCTGTTGCCAGCGCCCTTTGAGTTGTAGGGTCTCATCTTCATTGAAGCCACCAAGGGTGCCCTTGATAGTGATGGGCTCATTCTGGCCCTCAACCTGAAAGCTAGCGATCACAAAACCACTTTCAGCTTTGTGGTAGATGATACGTTGCAGCAGACCCGTCAATGTCGATGCAGTTTCAGCGGTCAGCATGTTTGGCGAGAAAATGAGCTGGGCTGTTTGTCCAGGCAAATGTGCGGTGGAAGTGTTTATTCACTCGGGGTGTAGTAGGGCGTGCGGATCATCTGAAGTAGGTCCAGATGCCAGCCTTCTCCCTCTTGAATCAGCAAGAAAGACTGACGTTTGCCGTACTGGAGTTCGGGGAAGCTCTTGTGTCGGAATTCAAGGACTGTTGTCACGTAGACCATCGTTCGAAAACGAAAATCGACCTGCAGCGGTTCCTGATCAACATTGACAGGCACCCAGTCGAGTTCAACCATCCTTGTAGCGAATTCTTCAACGCTGAGTTGTTGCTTGGATTGCCTGATCCCGAATTCATACATTTCGAAATAGCGCTCTTCCTGCCAGAGTTGCAAAAAGTTGGTGAACTGTGCGCGTGCCTGAGTGAGGATGGTTTCCAGTTCAATAGGCGTCAGGGTTCTAGCTTGTGCTGGGAGACTGAGAATCAGCCAGCACCCCAACAGTAAGGGCAACCATTTTTTCATGCTTCCTGTAAATTCTTCAGCCTCAGCCAGAGCCCTTCCAATTGCAGGGTCTTGTTGGCATTTCGGGCAATGTTGTAACGGACTTCCAAAACCGCCTCGTAGAGGGCAAGTACACTCTCAGAACTGTAGTGTTGTAGACACTTGCGCAGAGCAGGTAATTGGTCTTGATTCAGTAGTTCAGTTTCAGGCAACTCATGCAACAACCACGCAAGGTCTCGAAGCCAAGTCTCGAGCCAATCCAGCAGTCGTTCCCACGTTAGATCTTTGGCTGAGCTCCATTCTTGACAACGTGGGAGAATCTCAATCATTTCGGAAGACCCAATCCCTTGTAGCCAGAGCCCCCATTGCGAGTGCAACTCCCGTAAGCCTTGAACATCCTTGACCAGATCCAGCCGGACACTCCCCATTCCTTGCTTCATCAGCCAGTTCCGCTCTTCGTTCGCCAGTTCCGTTTTCTCTGCCAACAAATCTGTCAATATTTCTGGGGAGAGTAGTTGGAAGCGTACTTGCTGGCACCGTGAGAGAATAGTCTCCAGCAAAAGCATCGGAGAAGTGGTCAGCAAAATAATCGTCGTCTGGGGTGGGGGTTCTTCAAGAGTTTTCAGAAACGCATTGGCTGATTCCCGATTCATCCGGTCGGCTTCATCCAATATCAATACTCGGTAATGACCCCGTTCTAGTCGATACTGCATCCAACGCAAAACCTCCTGAATTTGCTCCATGCGTATATTCTGACCAGAAGGCTCAATCAATTTGACATCTGCAAAGTTACCAGCCTCAATTTGCCGACAAGGATCACATTGGCCACAGGCGTCAAGGCCCTGATATATCTTACAGTTCAGCGCCTGGGCAATCAACAGGGCAGTTAGACGCTTACCCACGCTCGGAGGACCACTGAATAACCATGCAGATGGCATCCGATTCGACTGTAAGGTCCTTGAAATCAAGTCTATGGAAGCCTCTTGACCACGAATCTGGGCTAGTGGCATTGTTTGTCTAGGAAGCCATGGTGTGAAGATTCGGAAAGAGCGTAATGAATTTTGCTCATTTTGAATCGTTGGAAAATTTAATACTTAAGATCTTAACTACTAGGGGCAAATCTCAAGTTTGAAGAAGTCAACAATCTTATTGAGAATGTTGAACGATTGTAGCATCATGCAGACAAAATAAGACTGTTTAAGAATCAGGATCCTCTTATTTTTGAATACGATAGAAAATCGCAAGAGTTAATCATCCCATTTTCAGTAACTATCCGAGTCAAAGCATGGAGAATCAGGTTAGACTGAGCAAGCTACGGAATACTTTTCAGACTGAAATCTGCCAATTGCTGGAAATGGGTGGTGAACTGATGATGGGATTGTTGCCTAATGCAATCGACAAATTGAGCTTGAATGTCCCTGTGGAGCAATTGCAGCAGGAGCTGAAAAAAGCTCTTGTTGAGCAAAGCCAATGGGTCGAGACGATCTTTGAACAAGCCGTCCTGGTCGCGTCGACGGATCACTATGAGGAAGGAGAAATTAAAGTTCATCCATTGGCTGGTCCGGTAAGTCTTCAGCTACTGGAGAAATTGCTTCACATCCTCTCTGTCGATCAGCCCTTGTCCCAAGATAAGCTTGATTTCATCAATGATGTGCGCTTGGCCCTGAGTGTTTCAGGGAAAGACGTAGATAAGTTGATTGAACAAGGTGATTATCTACGGCGTCGTAATTTCACAACCAATCTGCTGGAGTTGTTGGAGGAAGAGCAACGCTATTGGGTAGCTCAGATGATCTGGCGTGCAATTCATGCAGATCACCGAGTCGATCAAAGAGAGTACAAATATGTTGAAACCATCCTGCAATTGATTGAGCATGATCCCCTTCGGTTCCAACAGTTGTGTCAATTAGATTCTCAAGTTACCTTCCCTTCGATCATTGGATTGGATCAAAATTTACGCAAGGAGATCTACCGCTATATCGTTGAAATCATGATGATTGACGATGAATATACTGAAGAGGAGGCTAATTTTGTCCGAGATGTTGGAGAACAGTTGGGCTACGACGCCCATGAACGTGACAAGATTATTCAGCCCGTGGCTTCTGCCCAGATGATTCGAAAAATTCATTTCCAGGACTAACCCTACTCCATAACACCCTCCTACCACTTCCACTCCAAAGTTTTTCTCTCCTGAAATAACTACGTATTCGCACTGATTTTGCAATCGACATTCTTATAAATTCCTGTCGGGGTGATTTGATTTCACAGAAAAATCCGATCTTCATGAACCTAAGCTTTCCAGAGTTTTGAGTGTTTATCTGTTCACCTAAAGTGAGATGGTTGATCTTGGCTTGCTGTTTGGGGATTGGGTGCACGAGCTTGCCTGAACCTACACCATCCAAGCTAGACCCCACTGTCCCACAAAATTGGAGTGATCCTTCTGCTTCCTATGCAGAGGTACGACCATGGCTGGCAGATTTCAGGGATGTGCAACTTCAGGCCTTGATTAGGGAAGCTCAAGAGAAAAGTCCTGGATTGCAGGCTGCTATGCTACGAATTGAACTGGCTCAAAGCAGGCTGAAAGTCTTGGGAGTAAGTAATCGCCCTGATTTCAACACGAGTGTTGGTACCAGTGTCAATCATAGTTACAGCCGTCTCACACCTGACTTGGGAGACTATACCCAGAACTTTAATCTCAACTTTCAGATTTCGTGGGAAGCCGATCTTTGGAATCGCCTCAGCAATCAGGAACGCTCTGCTGCTCTCTCGATTGAAGCGCAGATCGGGGATCAACAAGCAGCCCGACTAGCTCTTGCGGCGAATGTTGCCAAGGCCTGGTTCGATGCAATTGAAACGGAGGCACAATTACAACTACTTCAGCAACGTAAGGCAAATTTGCTGGATCGCCTGCAGGTCGTGGAGGAGAGCTTCCGACTCAACTTGAATAGCGCTCTGGATGTGCATTTGGCGCGGTCCGATGTTGCCTCACAAGACAACCGAATTATTGGGTTACGCCTGCAGCGCACCAAGGTCATTCAATCCCTGGAAACCTTACTCGGGCGAACTCCTTCAGGTCAACTGAGCCTCCCAGAAGAATTACCTGATTTACCAGCGATGCCAGGAACTGGTCTTCCTTCAGAACTACTCCAGCGACGACCAGACTTGTTGGCTGTGGAACGGCGTCTTAAGGCAGCTGATCAAGACGCAATGGTGGCCTACAAGGCTCGCTTTCCAAGATTCAGCCTTAACTCTTCCGTAGGAACTCGAAGCGAAGATGTAGACAAATTACTGGACCTTGAATCAATGATCTGGTCCTTGGGTGTCAACTTGACCCAGCCTCTTTGGAACGGTACGGAACTCGAAGCAAATTTGGAACAGGCTAACATCCAAACACGCCTTGTAGCCTTGGACTACAATCGAATTCTTCTAAACGCCCTACAAGAAGTGGAGGCGGCCTTGTCAGCAGAAACTTTGCTGGCTGAGCAGGAAGCTGCTATTCGTCGTTCTGCAACCGAAGCTCGAAATGCAGAAGATCTAGCGGAGGAACAATATGTCTCAGGTCTTGTTTCCTTCGTGACCGTGCTGGAAGCTCAACGACGTGCCTTTGATGCCCGTAGCGCCCTGATCCAGGTGCGCAGCGACCGCCTGCAGAATCGCATTCAACTCCACCTGGCACTTGGTGGTGATTTTGCGCTGCCGGCTCAACCTCCTGCTTCAGGATGACTATGCGCTGGTTTCGACTGATTCTTCGCATCGTACTGTTTGTGGTGGTCATTGGTGGTGGCGTTTGGGGTACGCGCACCATCTTAGATCAGAAAACCGAAGCCCAAAGAAGGCCTCCACCCCCTGCGACCCGTCTGACCGTTGAGGCAATTCAGGTGAAACCCACTGATTATCAAATCAACGTCAACACCTTCGGCACCATCCAGCCCCGTACCCAAAGCACGCTAGTTTCGCAGGTATCAGGAAATATTTTGCGGATTGCACCAAGCTTCCGGGATGGCGGCTTTTTTGAAAAAGGGGCACTGCTCCTAGAAATTGATCCTACCGAATACGAAGCCGAGGTTCGCTTGACAGAGATGGCCTTGACGCAATCCTATCTGACACTGAAAGAAGAACAGGCACGTAGTCAGCAGGCTATTCGCAACTGGCAACGCCTTGGCCAACAAGGATTTCCCAGTGATCTGGCAATGCGCAGACCCCAGTTGGAGGTTGCCAAATCAGCGATCGAAGCGGGACGTATTCGCTTAGCAAAAGCAAAACGAAATCTGGAGCGCACACGAATAGTTGCCCCGTATGCCGGACGTATCATGGATCAAATAGTAGACATTGGCCAGTATGTCGGGACCGGAACACAGCTCGCTAAAATCTATTCGATTGATTACGTTGAGGTTCGATTACCTCTGCATAGTGCACAGCTGGAATACGTAAATCTTCCAGAAGAATATCGCCCAAGTCGCACACAACAACAAAATGGCCCCATTGTTCAGTTTGAAGCACGCACCGGTCAGCAGTCGTTTCCATGGGAAGGTCGTATCACTCGTACAGAAGGAGTCTTTGATGCCGATAGTCGACAACTGCATGTTGTGGCGCAGATTCGCAATCCTTATGAGCCACAGAAAGACGGGAAGCCTCCTCTGAAGATCGGACAATTTGTAGCAGCTGAAATTGAAGGTCGATTGATTAAGGACGCCTTGGTGATTCCACGTCAGGCCATCTATCAGGGTAACGAAGTTGTCTTAGTTCGCGACAATAAGCTCCATCGTCAACCAGTCGACATTCTCTGGAGCAATGCAGAAGAAGCTGTGATCAGTAATGGATTGACCGCAGGTGATTTGCTGACAATGACTCCCGTAGGTTCGCTACCCAGTGGAACTGAAGTGAACGCTCTGCTCGAAGGGCGATCCATCCAAGAAGGAGTTCCTGACCAGAATCGAAGGCGAGAGCGTCCGGGTAAGCCGGAAGCCGCCGACGCTGCCAACAACGATTCTCGTGGATCAGCATCTCGACAAAACGTAGAAAAAGTTGCTGCTTCCCGTTGAGCTATCTCCCAACTCTTAGGTTGTACAAGGTTTCATGAACGGCTCCATACGCTGGTTTGCCCGAAATACCGTGGCAGCCAACCTCTTGATGGTCTGTATCCTGATCGCTGGGGCGTATTCGCTCTTCACCAGGGTTCCTCTCGAAGTTTTCCCTTCCATTGAATTGGAACGCGTCAACATCCGCACTTCTTTTCCGGGTGCGCCTCCTTCAGAAGTAGAGGAAGGAGTAACAGTACGTATTGAGGAAGCGATTCAGGATATTGAAGGCATTGAGAAGATGATCTCGACCTCCTCAGAAGGTTCTTCCAATATCCAGATTGAGTTAGAAAATGGCTACGATCCCCAACTTCTCAAAGATGAAATCACGACTCGTGTTGAAGGTCTGAACACTCTTCCAGATGAGGTGGAACGCCCCGTGATCAGTATTCCTGCATGGCAAAGAGAAGTGATCAGCGTGGCCTTGGCAGGACCTCTTGGTGAGCGTGAATTGCGAGATATGGCGTTGCAGATTGAGGAGGATATTCGTGCTCTTCCTGAAGTCACCCAAGCCCAAGTGGAAGGCATTCGACCTTACGAGCTAGCCATTGAAATTCCAGAACGAACGTTGCGAGAATTTGGACTGACCCTCAGTGAAATTTCCAACATCATCCGCCGACAGTCTCTGGATCTTTCTGCAGGCAGCATTAAGACCAATGGCGGAGAAGTGCTAATCCGCACCAAAGGTCAGGCCTATGTCAAGGAAGATTATGCAGATCTTGTGATCCTTTCCAGGCCAGATGGGACTCGGTTGCGACTGGGAGATGTCACCACAATCAAGGATGACTTCGATGAAACCCCAATCATTACCAAGTTCAATGGGCAACCGGCACTGACGGTTGAGGTTTACAGAATTGGTGACCAGAACGCAATCACTGTAGCGGCAGCTGTTCGGAAATATATTGCTGAGAAAAGTGTTTTGCTTCCCGAAGGAATCACACTGGAAACCTGGCGGGATCGTTCCAAGACGGTTTCGGCACGTCTACAGACACTTACCGATAGTGCCCTTCAAGGGGGAATTCTTGTTTTGCTCTTACTGGGATTGTTCCTTCACCCCTCTGTTGCATTTTGGGTATGTATTGGTATTCCAGTGAGTTTTATGGGGAGCGCGTTGTTGATGCCAGAACTTGGAGTCACTCTGAACACCATCAGCTTGTTTGCCTACATCCTGGTGTTGGGAATTGTTGTGGATGATGCGATTGTCACTGGAGAGAACGTCTATAGCCATCTACGCCGTGGAACCTCGCCTCAAGCAGCAGCAGAGAAAGGGACCGTGGAAGTAGCTGTTCCGGTAACCTTCGGAGTACTGACAACTATGGTGGCTTTCGTACCATTACTGATGGTGGAGGGAGTACGCGGAGCAATTTTCTCACAAATCCCGATGATTGTGATTCCTGTGTTGCTCTTCTCGCTAATTGAATCTAAATGGATTCTACCGGCACATCTTTCTGGTATACGCCTGGATCACGAAGGGACAATCCTTCGCCACATTTCAAGAGTACAACGCTGGTTTGCAGATGGTCTAGAGACTTTCATCTTCCGCATTTATCGCCCAGTCCTCAATCTTTCTTTATCAGAACGCTATTTGACGGTAGCCATCTTTTTCGTGGGTGGTGCACTATTGACAGCACTGATCATGAGTGGTTGGATGCGCTGGATTTTTTTTCCACGCATTCAAAGTGAGGTCGCACGTGCAACGCTGGTGATGCCAGCTGGGACTCCTTTTGTGACAACCTCAGCTTACATTGATCGAATGACCGATGCTGCACTGCAGCTTCAGGATAAATATCGGGATTCGGAAACTGGGCAAAGTGTGGTGATCAACATTCTCTCTAACAGTGGTACTACCGGAGGGAGTTCGTCAGGTCAAAGTAATCGTGGTCGAGTCTTTTTTGAGATTGAGGCGCCCGAAAAACGTAAAATTGACGTAACTACGAACGATCTGGTTCGTGAATGGCGAAAAATGATCGGTCCTTTGCCGGGTGCAGAAAGCCTGAATTTCCGAGCAGAATTTGGAAGAACTTCCAGTCCGATTGACATTCAACTCTCAGGCAGTAATTTTGAGGAATTACAGGCTGTTGCTGATCAATTGAAGACCAAACTCGGTACCTATCCAAACGTCTTCGATATCGAAGACAGCATGTCTGACGGTAAGGAAGAATTACAGTTGCGCCTAATGCCAGCCGCCGAAACTCTTGGAGTCCGGTTGGATGACTTGGCGCGTCAGGTGCGAGAAGGCTTTTTTGGAATTACCGTTCAACGCATTCAGCGTGGTCGTGATGAAGTGAATGTCATCCTACGCTATCCCGAGCAGGAACGAGCGACCCTTGCTTCCCTTCAAAATATGACGATCCGGACTCCAGGAGGAGTGGCTGTTCCTTTTGCCGAAGTTGCGAGCTTGGAACCCGGCAGAACCCCGGCAGCGATCACACGCATTGATCGGAACAGAACTATGAACGTTACGGCAGATGCTAATAAGCAACAGGCCAACCTGGAGGCCATCAAGAGTGACTTGGAGAATTTCCTCCAGGAAACGACCCGCTTCTATCCTGCCGTCAAGTATTCTCTGGAAGGAGAAGCACGAGAACAAAGAGACTCCTTCAATACCCTGATTTTTGGGTTAGCTGGTGTCTTGTTTGCGATTTATGCCTTACTGGCCATCCCTTTCCGCTCCTATCTACAACCACTAATTGTGATGACGGCGATTCCCTTTGGAGCGATTGGGGCCGTGATTGGACACTGGATAATGGATCTCGATTTAACAATCATGAGTTTGATGGGGATGTTGGCTTTAACAGGGGTCGTAGTTAACAGCAGCCTGGTCCTGGTGGACTACATTAATCGTCAACAAAGTGAAGAAGGCTTGAGTGTACAAGAAGCAATAAAGGTGGCTGGAGTGGCTCGCTTCCGCCCTGTTTTGCTTACGTCTCTCACTACCTTTGCGGGCTTGACACCAATTATTTTTGACAAGAGCACTCAAGCCCAATTCCTGATTCCTATGGCTGTTTCCCTAGGATACGGTGTCTTATTCGCCACGTTTACAACGCTAATAATTATCCCAGTTAACTATCTAATTCTCCATGACTTCTCAAGAGGCTGGAGCTGGTTGTTTCATGGAACCGAATCTCCCTCTCCAAAGGCTACGGCATCGACTGAACCTTCAGAAGCTATCTTTGGTGATGTTTCGACAGGAGACTCTGACTCACCTTTGGCAGGGAATCAGAAAAATCTCCGTGAAGAAGAGGATTTGGAAATGTCGCCTCTGTCACGCTCTCCTATGAGTCAGGCTGGAACAAACATTTCACCCGATGACAATGAGCCATCAAATCCGTTAAATACGCCCAAAACTGGCAAAAAATCATCAGTAGTGAATCCAGAGCCTCTGGCAACGATCTCCACAGTGTCCCCCTTAGGAATTGTTGGAGGGGATGCAAATGGCAATGAAGAGTTGTTGTCTCCGTTGTCACAGCCTTCCATCAACCAATCTTCTATGTTCGTAGATCTAGATGCGGAACCCGATGAATCTGACTATGAGGATACTGACAAGATCGTTTCCGTTATAGAAGAGACAGAGCCAACAAATGAGGAAGAACTCTCCCCACTGTCTCAAGCAACCATAAGTCAGTCCACAATGTTCGTAGATCTAGATGCGGAACCTGATGAAATTGACTACGAGGATACGGGTAAGATCGTTTCTGTTACAGAAGAGATCGAGCCAGCAAATGAGGAGGAGTTGTCTCCACTGTCTCAGTCAAGCATGAACCAATCTTATATGTTTGTGGATCTGGATGCAGAGCCTGATGATGAAGATTATGAAGCTCCCCAAAACATTCTCTCAACGGAAGAAGAAACTGTGGATAACGAAGAAGAACTCTCCCCACTGTCTCGTTCTCCAATGAGTCAATCTGTTTACTTTGTTGACCTCGACGATGAAGAGGACGATCCCAAAGCAAAAAATAAGGAGACGGTGGAAGCCTGATTTTTGGATAGGGTGAGATAATCACTCACCCTAATTTCTCTTTGCTTTGCGGATTATATTTGCTAGATTATTAGCACTCAATAAATAAGAGTGCTAATAATTAAGACATGAAAACAATCTTACGTAAAAAAGCAGTACAGAGCCATCAATGGTGGAATACTGCACAATCAATACTACAACTAGGAACCTTAACTGGCCTACTCAGCCTGATGTGCTGGCTTTTAGCAGGAACACTTGGGATTGCTTTTACCACTGGCACTGTTCTGCTAACCCTATGGTTCCTACCTCGGTCTCCAGCTATTTTAATGCGTTGGCATCAAGGGCGTTTGTTAAGAACAGAGGAAATGCCTTGGCTACATCAAATACAAAAGGACTTGGTCAAACGAGCTGGTTTCGTTCGGTCCCCAGTGCTCTATTACGTTCCAAGTTCTGCGCTCAATGCTTTTGCGGTTGGAAATCGTTAGGAGGGTGGCATAGCAGTGACTGACGGATTGTTACGAACTCTGAGTTATCGAGAGATTCGGGCTGTCTTGGCTCACGAAATGATACATCTTCAGCATAATGACGTTTCTGTCATGCTGCTATCAAGTATTGTTGGAAGGCTAGTTCACTGGTTGGCTTGGTTTGGGATTGCTTTGATTTTATTCAGTTTGCCTCTGTCCTGGTTGTATGGACAGACAGTTCCGTGGTTCTGGTTGTTGATGCTGATGGCGGCTCCATGGCTAAGTTTACTGCTCCAAGCAGGGCTTTCACGAACTAGGGAGTTCCAAGCAGATTTGGGAGCAGCTCGCTTGACAGATGACCCTCAAGCTCTGATACAGGCCTTGACTAAAATAAATCCAGGTAGTTCTGCACCAGTTCATTCAGCAGATTTCACTCTGCTCCGAAGTCATCCAGCTACCTCGGAGCGTATTGCTCGCTTAGCGTCCATCAGTCAAGCTGTTTGGGAACCGAGAGATTTTCTGTGGTGGGATTTCAACAGGCCAAGCTATTTGTCTTGGACAAAGAGGCGATATGGATGGCAGTAAGGTCGATTTTGGATCTAAGCCTCGGAGGTCGCAGGATTTGCTGCTGACGAGGTTGGATTACCGAATAACTCAGATTCCTCTTCTTTGAGGCGGCGATCCGCCCAAATAGTACCAAAGGGGACTAGTGAAGCGACGAAGAGAACTATCATTCTTGGAAACCTCCATGGAACCACATTGCGTGTGATCAAAAGAGCCAAGCAGTATGCGATGAACAAGACGCCATGAGCCATGCCAAGATATCGAACAGCCAAATCCCAGCTGATTCCATATTTCAAGGGCATTGCAATGAAAACAAGCAAGATGTAGGAAGCACCCTCGACCTGGGCAACCAGGCGAAAGCGTCCCAGCGGATTTCGCAACATGCTTTTCAAAATTTGAAAGGGGAGGTTTGGTGGATGGTGAGCGAATTCAACTTAGTGGGATTTGCAGAAGCTCAATGTACTGCTCCTCGTCAATGCGAAAGACCCCGTCAATGTCGTCATTGATAGCAACCTGAACATTTTCTGGATCCAGGCCTAGTACGATGTGGGCCTGGTTCCGCACCTTCAGAAAGTAGAAAAGTGTTAGACTCTCCTGCATCTCTTCGTAGTAAAAGCCCACTTTGAGCCCGCCGTTGGTGATCATTTCTGTAAGGGTCTCGCGGAAGTCTGCGTTTTCTAGTCCAGGGAAGTAGTCGAAGGAGTCAGCGAAGGGAAAGGTGTTGATGGCATATTCGAGGATCGCACCCTCAAGATTTGCTTCCAGTGATTGAGAGTTAGGAACCTGTTCCGCTAGTTTACTACTGGTCAGCGAGGGCCAATCTGCTTTATGCATAAGCTTTCCTGCGAGGATTCAGCAAGACGATATTCAGCAAACAGACTAGCAGATTAAGGTTGCAGGAAGCAAAGATATTTTTATGTTTTTTTTCTCACGTTTTTTGCTCAAACCATTGAGAGCAACAAATTATGCAGTCGTGGACGGAACTGATGCATTGCTGCGAGATTTCCATCTCGTGAGAGATGAACCCGGTTCGTCAGTACAATCGCAATCCATTGATTAAGGGGATCAAACCAGATAGAGGTTCCTGTAAAACCAGTGTGCCCTACCGCTCCAGGAGGAAACAGAAAACCACAACTCCAATATCCTGGATCTATATCCTTGAAATCCCAACCCAATCCACGGGAGCTCAGTGGCGGTTGGTTTTGGTTGCTGACCATCTGCTGCACAGAAGATGGAGAGAGAATCGTGATTCCATCCAGACTACCCTCATTCAAAAGCGTGCAGCAGAAGCGATGAAGATCCAAAGCTGTTGAGAACAAACCCGCATTGCCTGCTTCTTCACCAAAAAAATAACAATTTTCATCATGGACAACACCACGCAATAGACGCTTGCGCCAAGGGCAATATTGAGTAGGCGCAATCCCACTCAGGTCTTTCCAATGCTTGGCAGGAGAAAAGAGCGTATTTTCCAGTGATAGTGGTTCGCTAATGCTATGTTGGAAAAAATGACTGAGACTACCGTTCGTCACCTCCGTAATGATCTGTCCCAGCAACAGAAAATTTAGACAACTATAGATTACTCTTTGATCATGCGGGGCCTCTTGGTTGATATCCATCAATCTTTGACGAGCGACGTCAAACGAATCAGATTCCTCATAAAGATTTGCCCAGGCTGGTAGTCCGGATGTGTGAGTGAGCAAATGGCGCAGAGTGATTTTGGATTTTGCCCCATTACCAAATTTAGGCAGGAATGTGGCCACTGGCTCTTCCAGGTCAAGCATTCCTTGTTCCTGCAAGAGCATGATCAGGCTGGTTGTAGCGACTGGTTTTGTTAAGGAAGCGATATCAAAGACTGTGTTCAACCCCATTGACTTATCACTGCCCGCTTCCTGTCGACCCCAGGTCTTATGGAGCAGAATTTCAGGGCCTTGAGCAAAGAGGATCTCAATGCCTGGAAAAGTCTCTTCCTTGATGTGGCGTTCAATCAATTGATCCAGCGACTGAGACCAACGCCCCGAAAAATCAACCTTGATGATGTTGCCCATAGAGGCCTTGCAAGAGATGGCAGGCTAGTGGTGCTGAGGTTTATTTCGAATGAATGGCAATAACCGAATCCGCCGTGAGTCTAGTAACAAGTGGGTATAGTGTCCGAGCACACAGGCAAACACGAAGGCCCAACTGCTATGCAATGCAACCCAAACGTTCTCCCAGGAGAAGCGATCCTGCCAAGTGTCCTGTACTCGGAAATATTCCCAAATAATTGCTAAAAACAGGGCAACTAACCATGGAGTCACTTTCCAGTGGGTCCAGCCCCGATGCTTGTGCATCACTGGTAACAGTGTAACAAAGGCAAGCAGACAGAAGACCTCGAGCTCCTTCTGGAAATAGAGAATCGCCAACATTACAAACATAGCTCGAAAAAACCAACGTTGCGGAACTGAAGTTGTGTCCAGATCGGGAAACAGAGCCATAAAGACTGCTGTAACGAACAAGCTCAACAATAGCGAAATTGGTTGCCCAAAATCGAGTGGTTGATCCAAAAATCGCTGCAAGGCATCACTTTGCAATTCCGCATAGCCAGTTCCCAAGGCCACTCCAACGGCAATACTACCCGCAGCCAAACCTCCTTGCAGGTGTGCTTGAAAATTCATAAAAACACCTCAACATTCTGATTTTCTGTAGAATTATAACTTTAAAAGCCTAAACATATCTACTTGCAGCAAGCAACATGCCCCCTCTTTGGTAGCAGCTGAATCAGAAATTCTTCTGCTTGGAATCCAACAGCAAGGTGACGGGTCCGTCGTTGATCAGTTCAACTTGCATATCTGCAGCAAAACGCCCTGCGGCTACAGAACCACTATAATTCTGGCGAAGTTTCTCAAGAAAATCGTTGTATGCCGATTCAGCAAATTCAGGTGGAGCCGAGCGAATAAACGAAGGACGATTTCCTTGGCTTGCATCAGCAAAGAGGGTGAACTGTGAAATCACCAACAATCCTCCCTGAATATCTGTTACTGAACGATTCATCCGACCTTCCTCATCAGCAAAGATGCGCAGATTCAGGATCTTGCGCAGCAACCAATCTCTGTCTGCCATCTGATCATCTGGTGCCACTCCAAGCAAAACAAGCAATCCCTGTTCGATCTGACCGATAGTCACACCATCAACTCGAACTTGGCTCATCGAAACACGCTGTATCAAAGCACGCATGTCTATCCTCAGTGAGAGCTTACAAAAAACGAAATCAGCAAATCTCCGAAACCGTTGACCAAGAAGCACTATAGATTGACTTGGCAAAAACGGCAGCCCCCATATTCATGTTCATTAGGTTCCACAAGACCTCACTTGCTCTTATGATCCGAGAGTGTTGCAATCAATTTTTTTGGCAACTCTTTTTCAGCAAAACCCTTATTTCTTGGAGTAAACCAAGATGGCCATAGGTCAGCAGAAGTGGGTCATTGCCCACCGCGGTGCGTCTGGATACCTACCTGAAAACACACTACCAGCTTTTGCGATGGCGCATGGGCTGGGTTGCGATTGGCTAGAGCTTGATGTGATTCTTTCCCAAGACGATCAACCGATTGTTTTGCACGATCCCTATCTGGATCGCTTGACGGACGTGAATCAACGTTTCCCTGGAAGGCAGCGACAAGACAACCTCAGCTATGCGCTGGATTTTTCCTTGGAAGAGCTACAGCAACTTCGGGTTTCTGAACGACGTAATCAGCAGGGAAATCCAGCTTTCCCTAGCCGCTTTCCTCAAGGCCATTCCCGCTTTGAAATTCCTACACTAGCAGAGGTAGTGCAGCTAATTCAGGGACTCAACCACTCAACTGGTAAGAAAGTAGGGCTACTGATCGAAATCAAGAGTCCTGGCTGGCATCATCAGCAAGGGCGGGATCTTAGCCAAAAAGTTCTGGAGGTTCTTGAAAATCTCGCTGTCAACGACAACAACTGCCCGATCATTCTCGAAAGCTTTGGTGCACCTGAGGTCAAACGATTACGCAATGAACTGAAGACCGAATTTCCGCTCTTGCAATTGCTCGAGAAGAATTCCTGGCAAGAAAGTACTGAAACTGACTATGAGTTTCTGCTCACCAAAGAAGGGTTACAGACTCTGACTGAACACGTGCAGGGGATTGCAGTCTGGACAGGTCATGTGCTAGAGGGAAGGTACTTGTCCGGAATGCCACAACTGAGTTCACTGGTCAAAGACGCCCATGAACTTGGCCTGAAAGTCTACACCTATACATTGCGGGCAGATGCAATGCCTAGCTATATACAGTCCTTCGAAGAGATGCTGCACGTTTTCTACTACGAAGCAGACGTTGATGGCATCTTCACCGATTTTCCTGATCGTGCCAACACATATCTGCGAACTTTGGAATATCGTCAGCTGCCCTAAAACAGGTTGAATGGAATGAGTTCTTTTTTGCGATTGAGCGGTTTTATAGTGAGCCTACTGTTGCTGTTCAGTTGCAGTCCTCCAGGAGGAGGCTCGACCACTACTACTTATGAGAATGGAACCAACGATGATCCAACTTCAGGTACTCCATCACTAAGTTCCCAAGGTAGTCAAACAACAGTTCGCACTCTCAGTGGTTTGAGTAGCAGCAGTTTTCAATTATCAGACAACACCACCTCTTTCCTGCTTTCTGCCTTCTCCAATGGGACAGCGCGGATTGTCAGCCTGACGAGTCCCAGCGGACGTGATGAATTAGCTTATCTAGAATCCACTGCCAGTGGGCTCACTAGCTTTGGCGATGGCCGATACGACAATTACCTTGTACCAATGCGGCCCGATATTGACGCTGAAGCCGGGACCTGGACTTATCAGATTAGTGGGGCCAATGAACTGAAGCTGACCGTCCGCGAAGATGAACCCTCCACCAGTGGCGAATCCAACCTGCTGCTTCAACCCTATCTGGTCAGTGGTGGTAGCTACAATCTAGACACTGTTTGGCAGCTAGTGAGGGGCCTCTACACCAACAACAATCTCAACATTACAATTGCTCCAACGATCATTGTTAGCGAAGAACAGTACCGAACAGTCTCTGATAGTTTCTTCAATTCAGAGACCCAAGCGCTGGTCACTCAAGGTAGAGCCGATGCTGTCAATATTTTTCTGGTTGATGAAGTGGAAGGAGGTGGGGTCCTTGGGGTCGCTGCCGGCATTCCCGGGTCTCTAGGTATCCAGGGACCACACAATGGGGTGCTGGTCAGCTTGGGTTCTCACTTG
>JAQWOT010000334.1 GCA_029245725.1 SAR324 cluster bacterium
CGAGGACGAAAAAAACTCTGCCAAAATCCTCGTTTCTATGAAGCCTGCCGAACGTGAGAGTCTTGAGGAAGCTGCAAATGGTCGCCCGCTTTCTCAATACATCAAGCATATCCTACGCGAACGTGGTGTCATCTGAGCGAACGGGTTTTATCGCAAAGCCCGGCTAAGATGGCAGCACCGTGCCCTAAGAAAAAGTCGGATTCAATACTGGTATAGAATTATTTCTGGGGAGAGGTCTGCATCTTGCAGCAAGACATAAGACGGGGGTGAGCCCAGGTCTCATGAGGCGCTTCCATTCGCCTGAAATAATGGGGGGCATTATTTCACGAAGATTGAATCACCAAAAGTGAGAGCACCCAGGTGATTCATCCATTTCTCACCTAGGCCCACGTTTGACAATATGCAAGAACGTTCCCTTTTTCTGAAAGTTCTTTAATATTTGTTCTTAAATACTGTTTCGATTAGTTTTATTCCTTTTCATAAAAATCTCCCAAGTCCCAATCTAGCCTTCTTTCGCTTGCCCATCTGACACTCTTTGCCGAACAATTGACCACATCTGGAATTTCACGTTTCGGTTTTTCTGCAAATTCTTTAGAATCCATGAGTCAAATTTCTTTCGCTCCTGTTCGTATTCCATTCCCGCAGATTGAATAGAGCTATGAACCCAGATAGTCCTTTCAGTATTGGCATTGATCTAGGCACAACCAACAGCGCCCTGGCTTTCATTCATCATGAAGAAGCTGAAGGGAGCCAGATTCTCTCCATTCCCCAATTGATCGATCGGAATTTGCTTGATGAGCTTCCGACACTCCCTTCTTTTCTGTACTGCCCTTTGGAAGAAGAGTCCTCCAGCTTACTAGGGCACTTACAATGGGAAACAGCCAACGAACATTTGGTTGGAATGGGAGCTCGAGTGCTGGGAGAGAAAACTCCCCAACGTCTGATCAGTTCTGCCAAGTCCTGGCTTTGTCACCAAGAAGGTCAAAAACAAGCCATTCTACCGCTCTATGCACCAGAAGATCTGGCCAAAATTTCTGCAGTTGATGCAGCAACAGCCTATCTACAGCACCTGCGAGAGGCCTGGGATGAAAGTCACCTGCAGGAATTGATATCTGATCAACAGGTTACAATCACTGTTCCAGCGTCTTTCGATGTGGTCGCCAGGGAACTGACACTTCAGGCTGCCACAGCTGCAGGATTTTCAACGATCACCCTGCTGGAAGAACCCATTTCAGCTTTTTATGCCTGGCTTGCAGAGAACGGAGAAAATTGGCGAGAGCAAGTCAACATTGGTGACTTGATTCTTGTCTGCGATATCGGAGGAGGCACCACTGATTTTAGCCTGATTCTTGTCCGTCAAGAAGAAGGCTCCCTCCAGCTTGAACGCATTGCTGTCGGAGATCACATCCTGTTGGGTGGCGACAATATGGATTTGACCCTCGCTCGGACCCTGCAACTAAAAATGCAGGAGGAAGGACGTCAATTACAGCAATGGCAGTTTTTTGGTTTGGCACATTCATGTCGTAAGGCAAAAGAACAACTGCTGCTGGATGCTGAATTGGACAGTGTTAGTGTGGTGGTACCGGGTCGTGGAAGCCGTCTTGTGGGGGGAACCATTTCTTGTGAACTAACTCGCCAGGAACTGGAAGAAGCTTTGTTGGAAGGATTTTTTTCAACATGCGGTGTGGAAGACAGGCCAACCCAGCATACTCAGCGCACAGGATTACGTACACTTGGTTTGAACTACGCTCAGGATTCTCGAATCCTTAGACACCTAGCCCAGTTTCTTCATGAAAGCAGAAAGAGAATTGGTGATGAAGAGTTACCTGAAAATATCCTGAAGCAAGAGTTTCTTGTACCCTCTGCAATCCTGTTTAATGGGGGCGCTACGAAGGCTCCTCTGTTCAGAGATCGAATCGTTGAAACTCTCAATGGTTGGTTAGAGACCATCGAACAATCCAACCTAAAACTACTGGAGTTGAGCGACCCAGATCTTGCGGTTGCTCAAGGGGCCGCCTACTACGGTAGTGTACAGAGAGGCCTAGGCCTTCGTATTCGTAGCGCCAACACTTTCTCTTACTACATTGGTGTTGAATCGACGATGCCAGCCATCCCAGGAATGCCTCCTTTCATGAATGGGCTCTGCGTCGCACCATCTGGAATGGAGGAAGGCAGTGAGGTCCACCTACCAGGAATGGAATTCGGTTTGTTGGTTGGCGAAACTGCTCAGTTCCGCTTCTTCATCAGCCGGGAGCGCAAAGACGAAGCTGGAGATCTTGTAGAAAATGCTGAAGAAGAGCTAGAAGAATTAGCCAGTTTGGAAGTCTGTCTGGAAATGGAAGATGCCACTGGATCACAGGTTGTTCCAGTACAGTTGCGCACATTACTGACAGAAGTAGGTGCTCTGGAGCTATGGTGTGAGAAGACCGATGGATCTCAACAATGGAAACTAGAATTCAACCTACGCAACGAATAATGTTAGGTCAGTGTGAGAGAATCCTCCAAGGGATTTGCCAGATCCAATGGTTGGATCTCAACAAAGTGAAGCAAATCCGTACGGAGTTTGACCAAGGCAAATTGCTGAAACAAATCTCCAGCAAAATGCTTACGTAGGAACTGACGTAGAATTGTGTGTTCAGGTTGGAGCAAAACACGATCACAGAGACTTAAGTATTCTGTCTGACGAATATCAATAAACTGCTCAACCTGATCCACATTCGTCTCACCAGGCTCAGAAGACAACCCAGCGAAATGCAGGCTTACTCGATGGCATAGGTCTTCAAGTAAATTACCATAAAGGACAAGGCTCTCCAGGAAAGAAAAATCCCGCAGCATCAGTTCGTGTATCGCCTCACACTTGGTGTAGAATAGACTCGCCTGAATCTGTCCATGATCGTTGAACAGCTTGCGCTGATTGAAATTGTACTCTCTCAAATTGCTGAGGTGCAGCAATAGCAATTGACTGGTATGATCCCAACATGCTTTGCGCTCCTCCAAAATCTGTCCCACCTGTACGGCGCGTTTTAACAGACTCTGGATCAATTCCAATGGCAAATCCAGAGCAACACAATGAGCCAAAGTGAACGGTCGCTTGGTCCCTCGAATACCAGGCATCGCAGGTTGCCAAGCCCAAAATGGGGTCCGAGCCATCTCCAACAATCCCCCAAAGGGCATCTCCTTTTGTTGCTTCCAGTGTTCACAAAGACGCTCACGCAGACGCTCATCTTGAACCAGGCTGATCCGGCGACGACCCTTGCGATCACGGAGCCCATCTAAAGAAAAGACATGTGGCAATAAGTCCGCAAGGGGTATTTCGCCAGCAAAATTCACGTTTGCAGGGTGCTGCTGCAAGTTTTCCATCATGGTTTCGTATATTTCTGGTTTGTGTTAGTTTTTGATTTACAATGCTGTAAAGATAAATTTGCTTTAATTTTGTCAAGTCAGGTTGGTTTCCGGGAATTTATCACATCCATATTCTGTCCCGTTTACATCCAAAAGTGCTATGCCTACAAATTCAAATCCCCCACTCGTCACAGCCTTACGGAAAAAAGATGCCTACCTCGATTCTGTCAGTAAGATCCGCTTTCAAGAGACAGTCTCTTCTTATCTATTCAAAGCTGGTGATCACTTCTACAAGATCAAGAAGGCTGATAGTGAACACACAAGTTTAGCGGTTAAACAGGCTTTTTGCCAAGAGGAAGCCAAATTACTACATCGACTCAATGGAGAAGAATTAGAGGCCGAAGTACTTCCTGTTTATCAGAATGGGAAAAGTTTCAGCTACAAAAATGAAGCCGGGGCCATAGCTGTAGACTACGCTCTCAAAACAACTGCGCTGAGCGAGCGCAACCTTGTGAGTCATCTGCTGGATCAGAAAAAACTCTCACTGATTGCTGTTGGACGAATCGCCCGCAAACTTGCTCAAGTACACTCAGATTTCCCTGCAAACGACAAGACCGCACACGAACGAGGACGGGCAGATGTACTGCGTTCGCTGTGCGAAGATATGCTTTACCAGATGAAACGTCACTTGGATGAGTCATTTACCCAACCTATTCGGGATATGATTCGTCATCCACTGGACAAATTTTTCGATGAGCAAAATCGGCTTTTTCAGCGCAGAGTTCGCAAGCACCGAATTGTTGAGGGACATGGTGCACTGCTGCCTGATCACATCCACATTAAGGGCCAGACTGTAATATTTCTAAGCCCTCAGGAAGCTCAGAAAAAATATGCAATTCTAGATGCTGCCAACGATGTGGCGACATTCTCTGTAGAGTTGTTGCGCCAACAAGAAGAAGAGTTGAATAGTAGTTTTCTGGATCGGTACCTACGTAGTTCTCGGGATCGTACCGACATGAGACCCTTGCTCCCTGTCTATCAAATGTATGCCGCGCTAAGACTGGGTGTTACCAATTGTGAGATGCGCACCGCAATGGCTTGGTCGAAAGAAGAACGCGAAGCGTTTCAGCAGAGGGCCATACAATACTTCAATATTGCTGTCCGTTTTGCTCGGCAACGACTACACTAATCATCGCCAACCCCAACAAGCCATCTCTCCCTCTATCTTCGACTAGAATCCAGTGTAATGAGCCATTTCGTCCAAAAATTTGGTGGCACCAGCCTTGGCAAAGCCGAGCGCATGAAAGGGGTCGCTCAAATCATAGTAGACCATCTAAAACAACACCATCGAGTCACCGCTGTCGTTTCGGCGATGAGCAGCTATAACAAGGCAGAAGGGACCACTAGTAGGCTGCTGGAAGCTGGAAATTTAGCACTCAGTGGAGGGCCCTTCTATCGAATAATTGACCTTGTAGAGGAAAGCCACAACGAGGCTTTCAGCAAGGCTGTTCGCAATCCAGAAATTCAGGAACAACTACGAGAATTTGTTCATCGAGAATTGCGTTCGCTGAAGTCCTTTCTGGAAGCAATTCATGTGATTCGAGAGATTTCACCACGTAGCCAAGACCTGATTGTTGGTACTGGAGAGCGTCTCTCTGCGCGATTGTTAAGTGGCGTGCTTCAAGACTTGGGAATTGATGCTGAATACGTTGATTTGTCTGAAGCCCTTCCAGAAGGCGAGCCCGCCCCCGAAGGACGTGCACTCTTTCCTTACCTACAGCATCAATTTAGACAGTGCTTGCCTCAGGAGACAGGGCGGATTGCGGTGATCACAGGATTTTTTGGCTTTGTTCCTGGAGGAATCATTGACCGTGTCGGTAGAGGATACACCGACCTAACTGCTGCCCTGATCGCCGCAGAGATCAAAGCCGATGAATTACAGGTCTGGAAAGAAGTTGATGGAATTTATTCCGCAGACCCTCGCAAGGTTCCTACAGCCTCTGTAATAACAGAAATTACACCAGCTGAAGCTGCCGAACTGACGTATTTTGGCTCTGAAGTACTACATCCCTTTACCATGGAGTGTGCCATCAAGGCCAACGTGCCAATTCGAATCAAAAACACCTTTCACCCAGAGAAACCCGGCACCATCATTGTCCCTGGCAAGTTGACCGAACAAAGAAGACAGCCGAATCAAACAGCTGTGGCAGTCACAACCAAACACCATGTCAGCATCCTCAACATTCACTCAAACCGAATGCTGAATTCGACCGGCTTTATGGCGCAGGTATTTGAGCTATTCAAGAAGCATCGAGTCGTGATTGACCTGATTTCAACATCAGAAGTCAACATCTCCTGTACGGTTGACCGCTTGGATAATATTCAGTCCCTGATTCACAACATGGCGGAATTCGCAGATGTGACCCTGATTCGTGACCGAGCAATACTGAGTTTAGTGGGAGAGGGAATGCACTACGCTACAGGTACTGCAGGACGGATGTTTATGGCGCTGGCCCAGCAACAAATCAACTTGGAGATGATCACCCAAGGCGCTTCTGAGATCAACATCTCCTGCGTAATCCGGCAAGAGGATGCTCCAGAAGCATTGCGCATCATTCACCAGACCTTTTTGGAATCAAATACGGGGACCAATGCGAGCAGCTGAGCGTGAGCAGTTCTTTCAGAATCTCAGCAAAGCGATTCCAGAACCTATCACAGAATTACAACATGCCAACACCTTCGAACTTCTAATCGCTATCATCCTCAGTGCACAAACAACAGATGCAGCGGTCAACAAAGTCACTCCCTCTCTCTTTGGCAGTTATCCTACTCCACAAAAACTTGCTCAGGCTGCACCAGAAGAAGTGCTGACTCATATCAAGACTATCGGTCTTGCTCCCACTAAAGCCAAAAACATTGTTAAAACTGCCCAACAGCTTTGCGAACAGCATCAAGGAGAAATTCCCGAAGACTCTGAAGCTCTGCAATCCTTGCCCGGTGTAGGACGCAAAACTGCGAATGTCCTTTTGAACACGGCCTTCGGTCATCCTGTGATTGCTGTGGACACTCACGTCTTCCGAGTTTCTAACCGCACGGGATTGGCGCGTGGAAAAACTGTGGAAGAAGTCGAGCGCAAACTGGCTCGTAATGTTCCTCCAAATTGGCGTAAGGATGCACACCACTACCTAATTTTGCAGGGCCGCTACACATGCAAAGCACGAAAGCCTCTTTGTGGACAGTGTCCCGTGCTTAATAAATGTTCTTTTCCAGGCAAGGAAATTGAGAAGGTGAGCTGACTTGAACCAAGATCTGTTCTGAAATCTAAAAAAACGATCTGCGGTTTTTGCTGAGTCAGAACATTGCTATTTCAAACTTCAGGGACTAACTCAAGAAGCAGAAGATGTTATTAATCAGGGCTGAGCAACGAAAGGATAGGCAATCCCACTGTAGAAAAAATAGGAACTGAGGGCTAGATTGTCAGCAAGTTCCAGAAGATAATCATCAGTTGATTCTTGATAGTCCTGCCTGCGAATCGTCCAGTTACGATTCTCTTTTTGGAAGCGTAGGTCATACACTCCAAAATCCAGTAGCGCTCGCTGATCCTCCAGATTCCAATACAATATATCCGCAGCAAATTCTCGTCGTTGATCCGTACTACGCACTGCGATTCGGTCTCCCTGCAGAAGGAGTTCATACTGGACCAATCGAGGTGGGCTCCATTCTTGTGGATTTTGTTGACGCAGCAGCACTCGAGAACGATCAGAAATCAAGTATCTTGATGGCACCATGGTTGTCGGAAAATCAAGCTTTCCTTGGACTCGCAATGGTTGAATTTCTCGAAAATCAATGAACTTTTGATATTCTCGACGAGAGAGACCAGAAGGCTCACTTCGTACCAGTTGTAGCCCAATGGATTGCACTGAATATTGAGCAAAGATTTGAGGATTTTGACGATAGGTCAAATCTTCTACAAAAAAGATCCCACTCTCACTTGAAATCGGTGCTGAGATTGTTTTGCCAGCAGGGGTATTGAAACGAATTTGCAACTGCATTTCATCAGCGAGCCTCACATTTGTCTGAAGCTGTTCAAACTCAAACCGTACCCGACCGCTGAGCAGGACATGTGACCATAGCTTTTCTTCTTCGGCAGCCTCTGCCAAGTCAGGATCCTGCTGACGAACAGCCTGCAAACGAGCAAAGGCTTTCACTCCTTCCCCAGCAGCCAAGTACTCCCGATAGCGCTGAAGGTTTTCCTGAGCAGCCTGACGGTTCACTCGTTGGAGGGCTTCGTGATAGATCGAATTATCAGGATTGGCGACAACGGCCTCTCTGTAGGAGATCGAAGCTTCTTCCCAACGTTCTTCTGCTTCCAGTCGTACTCCCTGATCGTAAGCGAACGAGCATCCCAGCAGGGGTAGACTCAATAACAGCAGTAATGGGCCTTTCCAGAATTGTCGCACGTCACTCCACCTGAGAAATTGGATAATTTGGAGCCTCTTCCGTGATGAGGACATCATGAACATGGCTCTCCCGTAGTCCAGCCGAAGTGATTCGGACGAATTGTGCCTGTTCTTGCAGCTCCGTAATATTTCGACAGCCAGTGTATCCCATTCCAGAACGTAATCCTCCTACAAACTGATAGACCATTTCTGTCAGTGACCCTTTAAATGGCACTCGGCCTTCAATCCCTTCTGGTACTAGTTTTGATTCTTCAATATTGTTCTGGAAATAGCGGTCTTTACTACCTTCCTTCATCGCACCCATTGATCCCATTCCACGATACAGCTTGTATCGACGACCCTGATAAAGAATCACTTGACCTGGGGTTTCTGCTGTCCCAGCAAATAAGCTGCCGATCATTACGGAGTCTGCACCGGCCGCCAGAGCTTTCACAATATCACCAGAGTACTTGATTCCTCCATCGGCAATTACAGGAATCCCGTAACGACTCGCCACGCTCGCTGACTCACTAATCGCTGTAATCTGGGGCACACCAATACCAGCAACCACTCTCGTTGTACAAATCGAGCCTGGTCCAATTCCTATTTTGACAGCATCGACTCCTGCCTTGATCAGCGCTTCACAACCAGAGGCAGTAGCAATATTTCCCGCAACAATTTCCAGTTCTGGAAAAGTTTCACGAAGCTCTCGGATGCTTTGTAGGACCTTACTAGAATGACCATGTGCTGTATCCAGCACAACAAGATCAACCCCTTTGCTGATCAATGCCACCACACGTTCCATCAGATCTCGACTTGTACTCACAGCAGCAGCAACCCTTAGACGTCCTCGATCATCTTTGTTAGCATTTGGATATTTGCGGGATTTTTCAATGTCCTTGATCGTGATCAAACCAAGCAGATCATAGCCTTCTGAGACAACGAGTAACTTCTCGATGCGATGGGCATGCAACAGAGTTTTTGCTTCCTCGAGATCAATTCCTGGAGAAACCGTGACCAGCCGATCCCGCCCACTGGTCATCACAGAGCCCACTTTTTGATCCAAATTGGTCTCAAAACGTAGATCTCGATTTGTCAGAATACCAACCAACTCCCTGCCACGAGTTACAGGAACTCCAGAGATGCGATAACGCTCCATCAACTGTAATGCATCTTTCAGTGGTTGTTCAGGCTCAACTGTGATCGGATCGGAAATCATCCCACTCTCTGATCGTTTGACTCGGTCAACCTGAGCAGCTTGCTCCTCCACACTCATATTTTTATGGATCACCCCAAGGCCACCCTCCTGCGCCATACTGATGGCCACTTTGTGTTCTGTAACAGTGTCCATTGCCGCACTCAGCAGAGGAATATTGCAATCCAAGTGTCGGGTCAGCCGAGTTTGAACAGAGATTTCGTGGGGTAAGATGTCTGAGTAGGCGGGTACAAGAAGAACGTCATCGAAGGTCAAGCCTTCCGTAATGCGATCCTGCAGCATAAGTTTCCTTTTTACAGCACAGCCAGAGGTGCCAGCCAGCATCTATGGGGCAAGAAAATTTGTTTAATTTCGCACAACAAACCACAGAACTCAATCAAATTTCCAGTTTAACACACAATCTCACCTCACCAAGAGTAGGAAAAAAACTTGTCAAAAAATCATGAACTCGATATTAATCTTTGTTTTACATTCTTCTACCCTTAGTGAGTTGCGCAGATGAAGCGAACCTACCAACCCAACAATCGTCGGCGCAAAATGAAGCATGGCTTCCGCGCACGGATGGCGACTAAAAATGGTCAAGCCATCATCAAGCGACGACGAGCCAAGGGACGCAAGCGACTGTCTGCTTAGTGACTTCAAGGCGTTATCCGAAGCGGGTGCGCCTTTGTGGTCGGAGTGAGGTGGCCCGAATCTTTCAGCATGGGAACTACCGAGGATTAGGACTGATCAGCATCAAGTACCTTGCTAGTTCCGGTTCGGAAAGCCGCTTTCTTGTCACGGTGAGTAAGCGTGTAGGACACGCACCTTTGCGAAATCGACTGAAACGCTTGCTTCGAGAAGCAATTCGCCAGCACCGATACCAAATCTGCCAGCCTGTTGATGTCTGCTTCATGATCACTAAAAAACCACAACGTCCCGTGGAGCAGACTTACATTGAGAGTGCGGTTCACCAAGCTTTCCAATTCCTTAACGCCCAGACTGCTGAAGACTAACCAGTATGGACGTCCCCTCTGCATCCTATCCTGCGTCATCATCCTCAAGATTACTGTCCCGAGGACTGATAGCCTGCATCAAGCTTTACCAATATTGTCTGTCTCCGCTTTTACCAAGATCATGCCGCTTCTACCCAAGCTGTTCCAACTATGCACTGGAAGCTCTTCAACAGCATGGTTGTGTCAAAGGTGGGTGGCTGGCGCTTCGAAGAATTCTTTGCTGTCATCCTCTTCATCCTGGAGGATACGACCCTGTTCCTGATAAGCACACCGAATCCACTAAATCTTTAAACCTCTGATCCGGCCTGAAATCACTATGGAGAAACAAACCCTTCTAGCAATCGCTCTGTCGGCTGCTGTGCTGATTGGCTGGCAGTTCCTCTTTCCGCCACCACCACCAACTTCGACGACCGTACCCACCGCCACTGACACGTCTCCCACTGTAGTGGTAGACGAGAAAGAATCAGCTGTTTCTGAAAACTCTGCTTCTCCACTGAGTGCTAGCTTACCAAGTGTAGATGAAAGCCAACCCGCCAAACAAGTTGTTGTTGAAACTCCGCATTACCGATTGACCTTCAATACTAGGGGCGCAGTTGCCGAAAGCCTGTTGCTTCAGGAGTATCAGCACAACAAGGGACGGCTGACTCTCAGCACATGGTTTCCCTATCTCACATCGTTTTTAGGGGCTAGTAACGAAGAAATAGTCACAGAGGACAACAAGGTGAACATGTTCGCCAACGACCTCGACAATGTGCATCAATTTGCTGTCGAGTTGGAAGACGATCCCCAGCTTTCTGCCCGACTCCAACGTAACGTTTTCTCTGAATCACAAGGAGATTTGCGACTTGATGAAGGTACAGCCTCCCTACAATTCGTTTCTCCTGTTGTTGACGGACTGCAGCTGATCAAGATCTTCGAGTTCTTCGCTGATTCCTTCCAGATAGGCTATCGGGTACAGGTGATTAACCGCTCTCAGGAAGCAAAGTCCTTGCGGATTCGCCACGTCTTTGGAGAAGGCCGAGTTCAGAACGATGACTATCAACAACAAGGGGCCCACATCGGGCCAGTATACTTTGTTGAAGATAGTATGGATACTGAAAGCAACAGCGATGTCCAACAAGAATTTCAAGTGGCAAACGCTGAGTGGTTTGGGGTGGAAGATCAGTTCTTCCTGAATGCAGTTCGAGCTGAATCACCAATCCGTTTCGCCTACTTCCGTTCTGCTGCCGCTCTAGTGGATCAACGGTCTATGCTGCGCCCGTACTTTGGGGCACGCTTACCTTTGGTGAGCCTACAGCCAGGTCGACAGATTGAATCAAATTTTCGTGCCTACTTTGGGCCAAAATTAGAAGACGAAATGCTGAAATTTGGTCACAATCTGCGTGAATCAAATGCAATGTTCTTGGAAACCCTGGCAGCACCACTACTGACGCTATTGCACTGGATTTTTGGCTACGTTGGCAACTATGGCATCGCCATTATCATCCTGACCATCATCGTTCGGTTACTGCTGTTCCCGCTAACCTATAAGGGGATGAAGGGGATGAAGCGGATGCAGCAGCTGGCGCCACGAATGAAAAAAATCCAAGAGAAGTATAAAGACAATAGAGAGAAATTGAACCAAGAGATGATGGAATTGTACCGCAAAAACAAAGTCAACCCACTGGGGGGATGCTTGCCGCTACTTCTGCAAATTCCTGTGTTCATCGCTCTCTACAGTGCTCTCTCTGGTGCTGTTGAACTGCGTCATGCGCCCTTCATGCTCTGGCTCTCGGACATGTCCGCTCCTGATGGCCTTGGAATCACACCAATTCTGATGGGAGTGAGCCTCTACTTCCAACAAAAACTAACTCCCACAGCTGCTACGATGGACCCCATGCAAGCGAAGATCATGCAGTACCTCCCACTGGTGTTCACCATTTTTACTTTCACTTTCCCTGCTGGACTGACACTCTACTGGTTGACCAGTAACTTGCTTTCCATTGCGCAACAGCAACTTCTTAACCGAATCAAGACTCCAGAACTTCAGGACTAGCAGGCCTTCGGCATGCTTCAATTCCTCACTCCTTTATGGCTGCTGGCTCTCCCAGCAGCCATTCTGCCTTGGTTTTGGCCGCTGCTAAAGCCACGGACTCGCCAACCTCAGCCTTTCTCTGCTTTTTTCCTGCTGCCGCCAGAAACACTGAGACAGCAGCTTAGATTTTCTCGTGAAGATTTTTGGATCAAACTTCTGCGCAGTCTCTTGGTACTACTTGCTGTACTTTTGCTAGCTCACCCTTACTGGCTGGAGGAACCTCCTCCATTGGAACTATGGGTCGTTGATGACAGTGCTAGCCTGACGACCCAGCCTTTGCTACAGTCCAATCTACCGACGGGAATACAACCGCTTCTGCTTTCAGAATTATTTCCTCCTCCAGCAGAAACCCCAGTACAAACCAAGTTTCAGGGAAGTTTTTTTGCTGGCACACCTAATCTAGGAGAGATCGGACAAGCCATCATGCAATCGCGACCAGAAACGGAACGCGATCGTCGACTGATTATCAACTTGGTGTCTGATTTTCAGCGTTCCCAATACTGGCCTTATACTCCCGTTGCGCTACCCATTGAATGGCGTTTTGAAAGACCACAAGGGCTACAATCCACACCTAATTTGGGATTACGGCAGCTTCGTGTAAAAACAGAAGGGAAGCTAAGCGCAGTTCTTGAGGTAGAACTCTTTGGGGAACAGCCACAATCTACAGAGGTGCGCATCACTGTAGAGCAAAGATCTCAAAAGCTGCACGAGTCTGTCATCAGTTGGAAAGGTACACCAGAGCCTCAGCGACTAGCACTAAGTCCTGAATACGAGCATCACGCACCTTTACAAATACTGATTGAACCTCAGCTTCCAGATCCTGACTATGACAATCACTATTACTTTCAATCGTCGCGAGGAGATGATCTGCGGGTGGGGTTACTAAGTACTGAGGGAGTTTCTGCACTTTATCGGTACGGGCTGCACCCTCTGAAGTCAGCACTGAATGCCAATGACTTCTTCTCTTTCCTATTCAGCAATCCAGAAACTCTGAAGGCGGCAAACCCTGATCTTGTAATTCTGTTGGCTGATGATCCAAGAAGATTTGAAGATATCTACCCCGAAACGCCGATCCGTCTGTTCGTACCAACTCGTCCAGCAGACTGGAGCAACTTGGCAGCAGACAATCATAGCCTGTTACCCAAAGAGCAACTCGCTCTTGACTGGAGCAAAGCTGACCTCGGGCCTGAGTGGTTGATTGAACAATCCATACCGGGCCTGCATCAAGCGACCGCTCAACAACTGTGGCTATTGGACACTGGCGTCTCAAATACTTGGGGGCCTCTCTACCAACAGCAAAGCTTCGTAGACCAGCTTCGTGACTGGCTGAGTTATCTCTGGCAAGAACACCCGAGGCGTCAGTTGGGAAGCTTAAAGGTAGGGCAACAGGTTTCAGGGGTCACACCCGGATGGCGATGGCCAGGGCACTACGAACTGAAGGACGATAATCTTACACTGGCTTTCGCAGTCAACTTGGCTGAACAAGAGAGTCTGCCAGAGTTAATGACTGAAGAGGAACTGGAGCAGATGCAGAGTTTTTTCACTGACCAGGCAGCATTTATAGATCGTCAGCAGGCGGCTAGTGACACTCTACAGGACTGGCTGCGTTGGTTGCTTTTGCTACTGTTGTTATTGGAAGTGCTTTGGGTATTGAAACGACTCTTGAGACCAGAGGCATCGCCAACCTGATTGGCCTCCCACTTTTCATGTAAGACCGTAGAGACTTTAAATTTTACTCGGGGAACACATTACGAATGACATCCTGTTCGCTGGCGGGCAGTAGGAAGATGCTTTCCATATCCTGGACCATATGCTTGGGAACAGCCTGAGAAATATGATAATTCCCTTTTCGCCCGAGTACTACATCCAGAAAACGCGTCATCAGCTCTTTTGGGGGCACAAACAGACCATCTGAAAATTGCAAATGACGCTGCTTATCTCTTGGCACAATGAAATCACCTCGATCTTCACTGTACTCAAGTTCTACTCCACTTGCGTTGAAGAAACCATAAGCCAGCACTTTTGCTTCAGCAACTCCCTTGAGGAACTCCCAGAGCGTGTCCGCATCGTTTAACAGGGTGTCCATCATCCTGCTTTCTGACGCTGGTTCCTCCGGATCAAAATCTCGACCAACTCGTTCCACATAGCCACTGAAGGTATGAGCTTTTTCCAAGACTTCTAGGATCATTCTGGCCTGCCTCGAACGTAAGGTGAGGATATTGCGCTTCAGTATGCCCATCACATCCGACTCATACGGTTCAAATCGGCCACGATTTTCTTCCCGAGACTGTCCAAGCTTGCTGATCATCTTCGAAGCACTAGGCTGACTTGGATCCGCTTTTAGTTGGGCCTTTTTCACGGATGTTGGTGCCTCTGTCTCAGTCACAGGTGCTTTGGCTGCCAAGGTGGCCAGGCGTAATTGAACCGGCTCCATGATTTCCTTCATCTCCCTAGCAAATATCTGATATTGTTGTTGTTGTGGATCCAACAACTGTTCAATCATCCATACCAGATCGTTACCGCCACGCCAGCTATCTTGCAGGTGCTGCTGAAGACTTGTTGCTCTACCGGCATAGATGCGCTGCATCTCCTTGACTTCTCCTGCTGCATCACTTTCTGCAGAGCCAAATCCTTTAGGAAAGAAACTTCCTGCTTGTTGTAGGCTGGTCACAATCGACTGGAAGAGTTCGTAGACATTACCCAGAGAAAAGGCCGCTCCAGAGAGAGCGTCTCGCTCATCGTAGGCCTGATTGAGAATTTGATAGACTTGTAGAGAAGGCATCTCCGGCTCAGCATCCAAACGCTCAATTGCTTTATTGAGCTGCCGGGCATAGCTACCCATCGTGTCTCGACCATCACGCATCAGGCGCAACGCACTCAGGATGCCCTCCTCGACCTGAAGATGAAACAACCTTCGGCCTTCCATGGAGGTCTGTAGTTGCCAGGTTACCTTCTCTGTAGAGTGGGCAATCCGGTCTCCTCTTTCTAATAATCCACTGACTGCTTTCAGGGCCCTAGCGAGAAACAGTGCGGAGACCGTGTGTGGTCGGCAGGAATCGTAGACCTTCCCAAACGCCAGAGAGAGGTTGAAGAGGATGCTCTGTACCTGTCGCAATGTCTGCCCAACCGTGTTTAAATTGGTGGAGACAAAGTGGATGAATTTCATGTCAGAGATGCATTTTTCTCTGAACTCTTTCAGGAGTTGTGGACCATTACCTGGTGATTCCTTGAAGCTCTGCTGAAGTTGTTTGAGGTGCTTGTCCACAAAACGAAATGGTTCCAGTGGAACGTGGAGATCCTGCAACTTTAGCGTCAGATCAACACAAATTTGCTCCAGTTCTTCGCGTTGTTCGACAGGGATTTGTTGGACACTGGAATGATATTGATCAATGCGTGTTTGAATATGTTCGAGGCGCTTATAAACTGTATCAAGGGTGCGCTCTGGCTCCTTGATCTGAGGCTGCTTGAGAAAGGCCCAAAGAATTTGATCCTGAACCGTTAGCAGTTTCTGAACATGATTGAAAAAGAGATAGATGATCTGTAGTTCAGCGGCCTGCAGACGGTAGTTGAGATCCTTGAATTGTGGGGAGGTGAGAAGTTTCTGTGCAAGTGGTTCGAAGGATTTGATCTGCTCCCGAACAAACTGTTGCTGCTCAGATGACATACGAATTTCTTCTGGCAGCAGGGGCCAGCGTTGCTGTTCCGCAGCTTTCCCCAAAGCCTGCACTCCTTGCCAAGCAATTTGGACAGCATCTACGATCCGCAATCCCTTGGGTTCTGTCAGATAGAAACCGTACTCTAGGCAGAGATGAACACAATGGCAGAGATGAATGATGCGCTCACTCATACCCATGAATAACGTCGCTTGCCTTTGGAAAATCTCGTTTGAGCGACACTTCTGTGTCAACTCAGAATTCAATTGATTAATTTCCTGTAGGGTCGCTACAATATTTTTCTGATCTTCTTGGCGGATGAACCAGAGATTTTCCTTAGTGAAAATCGTTTTGATGAACTGCTGAATTTCCTGAGTTTCCTGCTGCGAGCGCCGAAGTTGGGGAACACTGCTACTACGCTGGGTTTTCAGCGAAGACTGCTTCTGACGAAGGCTTGCGGCTACTTGTTCACTAGACAAAGCGCACCTGTTTCAACTGGGGGGAAGCAAATAAGTTCGACCGATTACCGCTCTTTCAACTGGGCTTCTATGCTCCACGAACCAAATAAACTGGCAGAGGCAGCGAACGAATCATGCAAAATCGATCTTGGATTCTCGACGCTATCGCAAAACCCCACGACATTCAAACTCTCAGTACTCAAGAATTAGAGCAACTATCAGAAGACTGTCGGCAACGAATCATTGAGGTCACCAGCCAAAAGGGCGGACACCTAGCCTCTTCTCTTGGGGCTGTGGAGATTGCCGTAGCACTCTTCAAAGTATTTGATTTTCGTCGAGACCGAGTGGTCTGGGATGTGGGACACCAAGCTTATGCTCACAAGTTGCTCAGTGGACGCAATGAACAATTTGGCACACTGGCTCAATATGGTGGCATCAAGAAATTCTTGAGTCGTGACGAGAGCTCCTACGACCACTTTGGGGCTGGGCATGCCTCCACATCGATCTCGGCTGCGCTGGGAATGGCGTTCAGTAGGGACTTGCAACAGCAGGCCCACTATGTGATTGCGGTCATTGGGGATGGTGCAATGACCGGAGGGCTAGCCTTCGAAGCATTGAACCACAATGGCTTCGCCGGCAAGAACATGATCCTGATTGTCAATGACAACGGCATGAGCATTGATCCAAATGTTGGTGCACTCTCCAAAATGATCACACGAGTCATTTCTTCGCCTTCCTACAATTGGCTTCGTGACGAAACCCGAGAATGGGCCTCAAGGGTTCCTTTCTCCGAACCACTCCAGCATGCTCTGCAAAAAATCAACACATCACTCAAGACCTTCCTCTTGCCAGGAATGCTCTTTGAGCAATTGGGCTGGCGCTATTTTGGACCAATCGATGGCCACAGTGTCGGAGAGTTGGTCGAGTTACTCACCCATGTGAAAGATCTGGATGGACCGATTGTCATCCATGCACTGACACAGAAGGGCAAGGGCTATTCTTTTGCAGAAGAAGACGCCTTCACTTACCATGGCGTGAGTCCTTTTGAACCAGAAACAGGAAACTTCGTCAAGAAATCAAGTAGTGGAATCAAGCAAAAAAGCTACTCCAAGGTATTTGCTGAGAAGTTGGGAGATTTGATGGAAGCCGACTCCCAAGTGGTGGCATTGAGTGCGGCAATGATGAGCGGAACCGGCATCATTGGCCTTCATGAAAAATACCCAGAGCGAGTACTGGATGTTGGTATTGCGGAAGGGCATGCAGTCACATGTGCCGCAGGCTTAGCCGCAGAAGGCAGCAAACCTTTCGTGGCTATCTACTCAACGTTTCTGCAAAGAGCCTTGGATCACATCATTCATGACGTAGCGATTCAGAAACTACCTGTTCGCTTCGCCCTAGACCGTGCAGGACTCGTTGGAGTTGATGGTCCAACTCACCACGGCTGCTTTGACCTCACATACCTCCGAATGATTCCAAACATGGTAGTGATGGTCCCGGCTGATGGCTCCGAGTTGAGACTCATGACTCAGTTTGCGTACGAACATGAGGGACCGCTAGCCATGCGCTACCCAAGAGGCAACACTGCCATCTGTGATGAAAACGCCACAGAACCAATTCAGTTGGGCAAAGGGAAGGTCATTCAGGAGGGGTCAGACGTAGCACTCTTTGCAGTGGGTGTCATGGTCGAGACTGCAATCGCTGTCGCTGAAATCCTCGAGGAACAGGGCCTCAGCGTCGCAGTGATCAACGCTCGCTTTGTCAAACCTCTTGACGAAGAGCTTCTCCAAAAGTTTGCCCGAAGCCGTCAATTAATCGTCACTCTTGAAGAAAATGTAATTGCTGGAGGATTTGGTAGTGCAGTACTGGAATCCCTGCAACAATCAGGAACTGTCGTTCCAGTGCAGACAATCGGATTACCAGATCGCTATATTTCCCAAGGCAGTCCAGAGCAACAACGGGAAGAAGCAGGATTGAGTGTGACGAAGATTGTTGGAAGCATTACGGGGCGTCTGAGGGAAATACAATTAAAATCCAAGAAATTCAGAAATGTAAAGGTCTCATAAGAGATTTTAAATTTGACTAACGACAACTCGATTAGAAAAAATATTAGGGATACCAAATTGCATCAAGTGAATCAATTTCTTATCGCCTAGTGACGTTAATGGACCTAATAATATCTCTGATCTTTTAACTCCCATTCCAGCGAATGATGAATCTGTATCAAACAGTTCAAAAATCGCAAACCCTACCTAGTGGCTTTTTCTGGCCTAATTTCAACGATCAATGAATCCGCTAAAATTTATTCCTCAATCTCTGCAGGGATATATTGCTCAACATCCTCAGTTTTCCAAAATTCTTGAAAATATTGGATGGCTTTTTTTTGATAAGATTTTGCGAATGGGTCTTGGCCTACTCATTGGTGTTTGGATAGCCCGCTATCTGGGGCCTGAACAGTTTGGTTTACTAAGTTTTGCCATAGCGTTCACCTGGCTGTTTGGTGCAGTATCTACACTAGGTTTACCTGAAATTGTTGTCCGAGACCTTGTTCGAAAACCAGACACAAAGCTTGAAACTTTAGGGACCACCGCTGCGCTGCTCTTCCTCGGAGGAGTCCTGACTTATTGTCTCATTCTAATCACTATTTTTTGGATTAGACCAGAGGATCAGTTAGCCAAAATTCTAGTCGCTATCCTCGGTTCAACAATGCTGTTCAAAGCTAGTGAAATTGCCGTCTATTGGTTTGAATCACAGGTCATCTCAAAATATACTGTATGGGTGCAGAACGGCAGCTTCCTTATTTTTGCAGGAATCAAAGTACTACTCATTCTCAACGGTACACCGTTGATCGCCTTCGCTTGGACAACGCTAGGCGAAGCCTCGATCGCCGCGATAATGCTAAGCATCATGCTTGGACTACACGGACCAAGGCTAAGGCAATTGTGCGTATCTTTAGCACGTGCGAAGATTCTTCTGAAGGACAGCTGGCCACTGCTGCTATCCAGTATAGCTGTAGTGGTATACATGAAGATCGACCAGATCATGCTCGGGCAGATGGTGGGAGACGAAGCCGTAGGCATTTATAGCGCTGCAGTACGAATTAGCGAGGTATGGTACTTTATTCCAACAATGATAGTTGCATCCGTTTTCCCTGCAATCCTTAAAGCAAGAAATAGTAGTGAAGAGCAATACTACAGAAAATTGCAGCATCTCTTCGATCTAATGCTATGGCTCTCGATAGGTATTGCTTTGCCTATGACATTTCTATCTGAATCAGTCATAAAAATTCTGTTTGGTGAAACATATCTTGATGCCAGCTCCATACTCTCTATACACATTTGGGCATCAATTTTTGTGTTTTTAGGAGTCGCTAGTAGCAAGTGGTTTATCGCAGAAAACAGACAGATTTTAAGTTTTCAGCGAACAACAATTGGAGCATTAGCAAATGTTATACTTAACTTTTTATTTATTCCTCAATTCCAAGCAGTTGGAGCAGCAACAGCGACCATTATATCTTACGCTATTGCTACTGTAATTTCAGATTTATTCCAGAAAGAAACAAGGTTTATTTTTTTTATGAAGATAGAATCCTTCAACTTACTAAAAGTAATTTATAGGATAAGAATATTAAAAAATTCCTTATAAATATAATATATTAAAAGCTATATTTTGAAAAAATATATTCCACGAATTATCATAAATTTAATCAAGAGAATTCTTTCTTTTTTTACTTGGGATCCTTGGGCGAATTATTCTTGGTCACAGGAGGGAGAGGATCGAATCTTATACAGAATTTTTGAGCAACAACCAGTTGGTTTTTATGTTGACGTTGGAGCACATCATCCAAAACGATTTTCTAACACTTACTTTTTCTACAGACGTGGTTGGAGAGGTATCAACATAGATGCTATGCCAGGTTCAATGAAAAATTTTGAAAAACTAAGACCAAGAGATATAAATTTAGAGTACGGCATAGGTTCTTTTAACGGAAAGCTTGATTACTATATTTTTAATGAACCTGCTTTAAATGGCTTTTCTAAAGAAGTATCACAAGAACGAAATAATGAGAATTCTTCTTATCGGATAAATAAAATTGTCAAAGTGGAAATATTACCATTGTCTGTGATTTTAGATCATCAACTTCCAGAAAAGCAAATCATCGACTTTATGTCAATCGATGTAGAAGGATTAGATTATGAAGTTTTAATCTCTAATGACTGGTCTAAATATAGGCCAAAATATGTACTTACAGAAATTTTGGATAGCAGCTTACATGAGATTGAGCAAAGCCAGATTGGGAAATTCATGAAAAATGTTGGTTATTTTTTATACGCTAAATGTATTCATACAGTGATTTTTAGAGAATCGACATAAAAATAAATTCTTTCTTTATTTAACTGATGAAAGCTCCTATCGCTTTATTCGTCTACTCTCGCCCAGATCATACCTATCAAACAATTGAAGCACTAAAAAGGAATCCTGAGTCTGTTCATACTGATTTAGTTATATTTTCTGATGCTGCAAAGACGCTGAAGCACGATACGGCCGTAAAACAAGTTCGGGATTATATCTCTAAAATTAATGGTTTTCGTTCGCTCACCATCCATCACCGTACGCACAATTTTGGCTTAGCCAAGTCGATCATCAAGGGAGTCACTGAAGTCCTGAAAAATCATGAGCGAGTGATTGTGATGGAAGATGATCTCGTGACCTCGCCTCATTTTCTCAAATACATGAATGAGGGACTTGATCTCTTCGCAGACAAAGACAGCGTGATTAGCATCCATGGCTATGTTTATCCGGTTAAAAAACCTCTCCCTGAAGCTTTTTTCTTACGTGGAGCCGACTGTTGGGGATGGGCGACCTGGCGGCGCGGTTGGGAGATATTTAATCCAGACGGTCAGTTTCTGCTTGATGAGTTAAAGCAGAGAGGTCTGTTGAAAGCCTTTGATTTCAATGGGGCATATTCCTACTCTGCAATGCTGGAAAGGCAAATAAAAGGGCTGAATAACTCCTGGGCAGTGCGCTGGCATGCATCAGCTTTCCTAGCTAATAAGTTCACACTCTACCCAGGACGTAGTCTTGTTCACAACATTGGCAATGACAATACAGGTACGCATTGTGGTACGAGTGCTGACCTCGATGCCGATTTGTCAGCCACGCCGATTCGTTTGGATGAAGTCGGTGCTGAAGAATCTGAAGTTGCAAAAAAAGTGATTGAACATTTTTTTCGGATGAAGCGCCCACCACTGCGGCGGATATTGGCGCACCTACTGCCAGTTACTGCTCGCCAGCAACTGGCTACCTTTGCAAAAGATTGGTTGCCACCCGCCATCGCGCGGCAGTTGCGACGTCTTCCACGGTTAGGAAGAGGGATTACCTTTGAAGGCCCTTTTGCATCTTGGGATGAAGCGGCGGATTGTTCCAGTGGGTACGCTAGTGAAAAAATCTTGGAGAAGGTTCTTGCAGCAACGCTTAAAGTTAAGCGCGGTGAGGCTGTGTTCGAACGTGATTCAGTTCTTTTTGATGAGATTCAATATTCCTGGCCAGTAACAGCAGGGCTGATGTGGGCAGCAGCACGAAATCATGGACGGTTGAGCGTTTTGGATTTTGGTGGCTCGCTAGGAAGCAGTTACTACCAAAACCAGAAATTCTTGGGTGGTCTGCAGAATGTACGTTGGTCGGTTGTCGAGCAACCACATTTCGTTGAGGCAGGGCGGCAGTTTATTCAAGATGAACAATTGGTGTTTTATTCAACGATTGTGGAATGTGTTGCGGCAGAAAAGCTCAATGTCGTGTTACTTTCCAGCGTTTTGCAGTATTTGGAAAAACCTTATGCTATTTTGAACGAGTTGGTTCGAAGTGGCGTAGATATTATTTTGATCGACCGGACTTCATTTTATAACGGTGAAGAAGATTTAATCGCTGTGCAACAAGTTGCTGAGGCAATTTATCCCGCGAGTTATCCTTTATGGGTTTTTTCCAAGAAAAAATTTATCAGTCATTTATCTAAGACATTCAGCCTTGTGACTGAAAAACTTTCACCTGAGGACCTTGTTCCGTTTGCCAGCGGAAGTTTTTCTTTTTCTGGTTTGGTACTGAGACGCAATTACCATGAAAACTAAAGTCCAAGCACTCATGAGGAAAGAGTCTTTCTTTCCTAGTTGGCTGGGTGTTTTTATCAACCCTTTTTATTTCGCCAGACTTGGTCTTGCGAATGCCATGAAGCGCTACTCGAAATCACTCAATGGAAGATTACTCGATGTTGGCTGTGGTACAAAACCTTACAGATCATTATTCGTAGTTGATGAGTACGTGGGGTTGGATATCGCTAGTGAGAGTTCACGCAAGCGCGGGATTGCGGATTATTTCTATGATGGAAACATATTTCCTTTCCCCGCCCAAGAATTTGATGCTGTCTTATGTAACCAAGTGCTTGAACATGTCTTCAATCCTAATGAATTTCTGGGAGAGATCAGCCGAGTAATGAAGCCAGGCGCAAAGATGGTGCTGACTGTTCCTTTCATATGGGACGAGCATGAGCAGCCATATGATTATGCACGCTACTCAAGTTTTGGTCTGAAAGTGCTACTTGAAAGAAACGGTTTCAGGATTCTCAAGCAAGAAAAATTAGGTGCAGATGTGTCCACTCTGTTTCAACTAACAAATGCCTATCTCTATAAGATCTCCGAACAGTGGAACACGCACATCAGACTGCTGTTTACTCTTTTTGTAATGGGACTAGTAAATTTGACCGGATTAGTAGCTCGATACATTTTTCCAAAAAATCCTGATTTATTTTTGGATCATGTTGTCTTAGTAGAAAAAACAACATGAACGCGTATCACAACAAAAAAGTGCTAATCACTGGCGGGTTGGGCTTCATTGGCTCAAACCTAGCCAGAGCTTTGGTCGCCCAAAGAGCGCGTGTGACCATAGTGGATAGTTTGATTCCCCAATACGGTGGCAATCTCTTCAATATTGAGAGCATCCGCGAAATGGTTCATGTGAATATCTGTGACGTACGTGACCCTCATGCGATGAAGCACCTAGTGCAAGGTAAAGATTTTCTTTTCAATCTTGCTGGGCAGACAAGCCATATCGACTCGATGACGAATCCACAGACAGATTTAGATATCAATGCATCGGCGCAGCTTTCGATTCTTGAAGCCTGCCGACTAAATAATCCAGAGATCAAAATTGTTTTTGCAAGTACGCGGCAGTTATATGGCAAGCCGGATTATCTGCCCGTTGATGAAAAGCATCCGATTCGTCCTGTTGATGTAAACGGGATCAACAAGCTTGCTGGGGAGCGGTATCACCTGCTTTATAACAATGTATATGGTATCCGCGCGTGCGCGTTACGCCTTACGAACACCTATGGTCCCGGAATGAGAGTTAAGGATGCACGGCAGACTTTTTTGGGTATCTGGGTGCGCCAGTTGCTAGAAGGAATGCCGATCAAAGTGTTTGGGGATGGAGAGCAGTTGCGAGATTTTAATTACGTCGATGATTGTGTTAATGCCTTGTTACTAGCTGGAGCAAGTGGGCAAGCGAAAGGCAAAGTCTATAACTTGGGAAGTCAAGAAGTTATTGGTTTGAAAGCGCTGGCTGAGAAAATAGTCAGCCTTGGTTTTGGCGGCAGTTATGAACTGGTGCCTTTCCCAGAAGAGCGTAAAGTGATTGATATAGGTGATTATTACAGTGACTTTTCTTTGATTTCTATGGAACTGGATTGGCTACCACAGGTGAATCTGCAAAAGGGGCTGTTGAACACTATTGAATATTACAGCAGGCATAAATCTGTCTATTGGGATGAGACGTAATGATTTTGATGAATGATTTCAAGGCGGAGTCAAAATTCCTCAAAGAAGAGATGCTGGCAGCGGTTTCGAGAGTAATTGATTCAGGGTGGTATGTACTTGGCCGTGAGGTCGAAGCGTTTGAACGAGGCTGGGCTGAGGTGTGCGGTGTTTCGCATACGGTCGGTGTGGGCAATGGTATGGATGCCATTGAGATCATCTTACGTTCTTTGCAGATAGGGCCAGGAGATGAAGTAATCACTACCCCAATGACCGCTTTCGCAACATTTCTTGGAATCATGCGGGCCGGTGCGATTCCTGTATTAGCGGATATTGACCCAGAGACAGCTTTGCTGGATCGAGACAGTGTTGTGCGTTGTATTTCGCCAAAAACAAAAGCCATCATTCTTGTACATCTCTATGGCCAAGTGCGGGATATGGATGCTTGGTTACAGTTTTGCGAGTCGGAAGATATTTATTTGATTGAGGATTGTGCGCAGTCACATTTAGCAACATGGCATGGACGAGTTGCCGGAAGTTTCGGTAAGGCTGGTGCCTATAGCTTTTACCCCACCAAGAACCTAGGTGGACTTGGAGATGGGGGAGCGGTTATTACCGATGATGAAAATCTAGCTGAGAAAGCGAAGCAATTACGAAATTATGGTCAGAGTACCCGCTACCACCACCCAGAGATAGGGATGAACAGCCGGCTTGACGAGATTCAGGCGGCTTTACTCTCTGAGAGATTGAAGTGGTTAGAAAAATTCAACGATCGTCGAAGACAAATCGCTCAAAGATATTTTGAAGAAATCAAGAATCCGCTAATTCAGCACTTAGCAAAACCCCAAGAACAATCAGCGCATGTCTATCATCTTTTCGTATTAACATGCCCTTGGCGTGACCAGTTGATCGAACACCTCCAGCAATCAAAAATCCAGACCCTCATTCATTACCCCATCCCTATTCATCTTCAGCGTTCCAGCCAAAGCTTAAAACGGGATCCAGCGGGTTTGGTCTCAAGTGAGACTCATGCTGAAACCTGCTTATCGATTCCTTGTCACCCACAAATGAATGATGATGATATAGAGGTTGTCATTAATGCGGTAAACCGCTTTCAAGTTTGATGATGGAACATTTCGTCACTCTATTCAACAGTCTCTTTTTACCTCAAGGATTGGCTCTTTATCACTCAATGGTGAGAAAAGTCCCCAATTTTACACTTTGGGTGCTGTGTGTAGATGAGCAGACATACTTTTCACTTCACCAAAAGAATCTCCCTTTCTTGAGAATGCTTAGACTTTCAGAGTGGGAAACTACTGAGCTTCTTGAAGTCAAAAAAGATCGTAGTATTGGTGAATATTGTTGGACTCTAACACCGTTTGCTCCACGATTTGTGTTTTCAGCTGACCCTAGCATTAAAAGGGTGACTTATTTGGATGCTGACTTATGGTTTTTGCAAGATCCATCTCCTATTTTTAACGAATTTAACAGATCTTTAAAGAAAGTTTTGATCACTGAACATGCTTATGCTCCAGAATATGACAAAAGTGCAACTTGTGGAAAATATTGTGTTCAGTTTATGATTTTTGATCGACTCGGTGGTGAACATGTTCGAGATTGGTGGGAAAAAAAGTGTTTGGAATGGTGTTATAACAGGATTGAGGAAGGAAAGTTTGGCGATCAAAAATATCTTGATGACTGGGCATTTCAATTCACTGAAACAGTCCATATTTTACAGCATAAAGAGTGGATTCAAGCACCATGGAATGCAATTAGATTTCCTTATTCAGATGCAATTATTTGGCATTTTCAAGGGCTACGTATAGAAAAAAGCAGAATACGTTGGTTTCAGGATTATATTGTTCCAAAAGTAACATTGAAACATATTTATCAACCTTATATCAATGAATTATTGACTATTATTAAACAATTAAATTTTAAACAGATTCAAGGTAAACCAGAGTCATCATTAATGCTCTTGTTGAGAAGAATAAGATTTTTTTTTAGAAAGACCATGACTATTAAAGACATAGTTATTTATTCTAAAAATAAACTACCCTAGTAAATTTAGATTCATTTTAATTGATTTAATTTTCTGCTATTCACATATTAACTAAAAGGAATTATCTTAGATACTTTATGCTTTAACTTCTCTACCAACCACTTAAATCAGATATCTGGCATTCCCTGCCATTTCAAACGGTT
>JAQWOT010000335.1 GCA_029245725.1 SAR324 cluster bacterium
GACCACCTTGCTGTTCAGTGTAGAAGCCTGTGCCAGCCTGCTTTTGGTGGGACAAACCAGCAAAATGATGGATCTGTACGGTCACAAGGTCATGATGATTACTGGGCTCGTGCTGCAAGCTGGCCATCTGCTGTTGATGACTAAGCAGATTCAATTGATTGGCATTCAAAAATCCTGAGAAAACTTAAGGCCAAGCTTTAAATAAAAGTTCAATTGATTTACAAATTAATAAACTTGCAAAGTTTTTTGATTTGAAATTAGTTTCGGTCGACATTTTAGCAGAACCCAAAACTTGTATACTATTAGGAAAATTAGTTATGAGAAATAAAAAGAATCATAAAAACTACAGAAAAACATTAATTGAAGATGGCTATGTTGTTTTTAAAAACATCTTCACAAAAGAAGATTTAGATCCAATAAGAAAAATTTCACTAGATGCAATCAAGAAACAATCAAAAAACCACAGAGAGAAAAACAAGTCACAAGGAAGTCTTATTTTAACTGCTGATTATCCACAGTTTGCAGAATTGATAGGACATGAAAAGCTAAAGAATTTACTTAAAGAGTTAGAGTGTCAGAATCCAAAATTTAATTCTGGCTACATTATAAGCAAACCCAAAGATGGACCAGCATTATTTTGGCACCAGGATTGGTGGGCATGGCAGCATGAAATCTCTTACACAGAAGAGATTGCCCAATTTTTCGTTATGATTTATTTGCAGGATACTGATCAAAAAAATGGCTGCTTGAGAGTACTCCCTGGAACACACCGGAATCCTCAAATTTTGCAGGAGTATAAGAACGCGCACAGTGATAGTGTATCAAGAGTAGAAAATCCAGAAGACCCATTATATTATTCAATGGAAGGGGAGGTTGAGTTGCCAGTATCTTATGGTGATGTGGTTGTTGGCGATGCTAGAATGGTACACGGAGCGCTACCAAATAGAACAGAAGATGAACGTCTACTAATTACCCTTTGGTTCCACCCAAATTACGAAAGACTACCAGAAGAAATTAAAGAAAGGATTTTTGAAATGTTTCAGAGAAGAGGTGTTGACACTGATCCATCGGGTAAGAATTCGATGACACCGGAAAAATGGCCAACTGAAGAAAAAGCCAAAGTTTATCATTTATTTCCATCATCAGGATCAAATGTGGAGCCAATTAGTTGGTGCCGTGAACCGATATGGAATAAATTTACAAAACTAGAAAATACTAAATAATACGATTCAAAAAACTTAAACCCAAGAGTTTACCGAAATTTATTTGGATGAATAACTCTCTAAGTTTAACTCAGATGATCGATGGCAGGCAACAAACGAATCATTTTTATTTGGAACAGGCAATAGAGCAGGAACTTTCTGTTTGCATACATCAAGAGCATATTTGCAACGTGGCTGTAAAACACAACCAGTGGGTGGCTTTGATGGATCTGGAATGCTTCCTTGCAATAAAATTTTTCTTTCACTACCAACTTTGTACTTTGAAATAGCAGCTAAAAGTGCCTCAGTGTATGGATGTTTTGGGGAAGCATATATATCTCTGGCTAGAGCGACTTCAACAATTTTCCCCAGATACATAACAATAATTCTATCACTAAAATATTTAACTACTCCTAGATCATGGGCAATAAAAAGGTAGGAAAGATTAAAATCCTTTCTGAGATCAAGGAGAAGATTAAGAATTTGAGCTTGGACTGAAACATCCAATGCAGATACAGGCTCATCACATACAATGAACTTGGGTTGGCTACATAACGCTCTTGTGATTCCTATTCGCTGCCTTTGGCCACCACTAAATTGATGAGGATATTTTTGTAAATCATCTGGGGACAAGCCAACCTTAGTTATTAGCTCACAGGCTTTATTAAATCTCTCTTTTTGTGTGCCAATACTATGGATTGCTAATGGTTCGGTTACTATCTCAAGAACCTTCATTTTTGGATCGAGAGAAGAATACACGTCCTGAAAAAGCATCTGAAAATTTTTCCGAAAATCTTTGATTTGATGTTCAGGAGTTTGGGAAATATCTAAAATTTTTCCGTTAAAATTGTATTGTATGCTGCCTGCAGTAGGGGCAAATAATTTTACAATACATCTACCAACAGTGGTTTTACCAGATCCACTTTCACCAACGAGCCCTACAGTTTCACCTTTCTTTATGTGTAGACTGACATCATTGACAGCTTTGTTGAAACTGGAAATCCTATTGAAAAAGCCCTTACGATTCGGGAAAAATTTCTTAAGGCCCTTAACCTCTAGAATATTATTCTCATCCATAATTCAGATTTCTCCCCGGTCTGCATACTTCCAACAGCTAACTTCACGCCCATCCAACCTAATTAATTTTGGAGATTTGGACCTGCACAATGATGTTGCAAAATCACACCTAGGGGCAAAGCTACAACCTTCAGTAACTTCATATGGGCTTGGTACGACTCCTCTAATAGATTCAAGCCGACCAGAAATTTTAATTTCAGGACGAGATTTAAATAACCCTTGGGTGTAAGGATGAAGAGGTTCATTAAAAAGATCTTTAGTTGATGCCTTCTCTACAATTTTACCAACGTACATAACAGCGACATGATCAGTCACTTCGCTGATCACACCAAGATCGTGCGTAATCATCATTAGCGACATATTCAAATCATCTTGCAAATCTTTGATCAACTTTAAGATCTCAGCCTCGATTGTTACGTCAAGTGCTGTTGTTGGCTCATCAGCAATTAATAATTTTGGCTTACAACATAATGCCATCGCAATCATTACTCTTTGCCTCATCCCACCACTAATTTGGAACGGATATTCATTCATTCGTTGAGCAGGAGCTGAAATCTTCACCATATCAAGGGCATCTAAGGCAGCTTGCCTAGCGTTAGATTTAGAAATTTTCTGGTGTAGCCTAATGATTTCTATCAATTGATCACCAATTTTGTGGACTGGATTCAAAGACATCATTGGCTCTTGAAAAATCATAGCGATATCATTACCTCTTATCTTGCGAATTACTTTGCTATGAACATCAAGTTTTGCTAAATTTATCATGTCATTTTCATGACGATAAAAATTTATACTCCCATTTTCAATTTTAGCTTCAGGGTGTGGATGTAAAAGCATCATTGTTAGTGCAGTGATTGTCTTACCACAACCACTTTCACCAACAATTCCCAAAGATTTCCCTCTTGCAATATCAAAACTAATACCATCTACAGCTTTAACAGTACCTTGTGGAATATGAAAGTGAACAGCAAGGTTATCAACATTAATAAGCTTTTTTGAATTGGTGAATAAACTTTCACTCATTGAGGTTTAATTTCTAAAATTAATTCTGTTTATTTTGAATGAGGATCATTCAAGTCTCTTAACGCATCACCAATAAAATTAAAGCATAGAACTGAAATAACAATAAATCCAGCTGGAGTAATTAACCAAGGGTAGTGTTTAAGCGTTTGAACCTCTTTTAATTTTGTCAATAAAAGGCCCCAGCTAGTCATCGGGGGTTTAATTCCTAATCCAAGAAAACTTAGAGCGGCTTCACCAATGATCATTATTGGAATACTTAAAGTAGCAATTACGATAATATGACCAAAAACATTTGGGATGATGTGCGTTCTTATTATTCTTGCAGCACTAGCTCCAGCTATCTCTGCAGCATAAATAAAGTCAGATCGACGGATCGCAAGTACTTTACCACGTAGTTCACGTGCAAGACCAGCCCAACTGATGAAACCAAAAATAATGACAATACCCAGATAAACATAAGAAGATGGCCATTCCTTTGGGATTATTGAAGCAAGAGCCATCCAAAGTGCAACTTGTGGAATAGTTCTTACAATTTCAATTACGCGCTGTATTATGTTGTCATACCATCCACCAAAATAACCAGATATTGTCCCAATAATTGTACCCAGAATTACTAATATAACTACGCCAATTAAGCCAATTGATAGTGAAACACGTCCACCAAATATAATTCTACTAAGTAGATCACGACCAATAATATCTGTTCCAAATAAAAACAATTTACCTTCTTTGACTCCAAAAAGATGAATATTACTTTCAATTAGACCAAGCATTTTGTACTTTTCACCCTCAACAAAAAGATAGATAAAGTCTTTTTTATTTGTGTCGTCAACATAGATGAATCTAAGTGTTTTTGGATCTCTTTTTGCGACTTGACGATAAATAAAAGGTCTCCACCTAAAATTTCCGTCATTGTCTACAAATCTTATTTTAGATATTTGTGGTGGTGCATACAAATAATATTTATGGTTAGTAAGCATTCCATATGGTGCAAAAAAATCCGCAAAAATTACCATCAAATACAGAATAAAAAGCAACAAGGATGAGAATACTGCCACCTTATGTCTAAGAAATTTCTTTAATTTAAGCTGTCTTTCTGTTAAATGGATATAATCCAAATTGTCACTCAATTAACCTCCATTTACTAATTTTGAATGACTACATTAATTCATGTTTAATTCGTGGATCTGATATGGCTAATAATATATCAGCTAGAAGATTTCCCAAAACAAGTATTACTGAAATAATGAGCAATATAGTTCCAGCCAAATACATGTCTTGTGCAATAAGTGAATCATAAAAGAGGGGGCCTATTGTATTAAGGTTTAAAACTATCGAAACCAACATTTCTGTTGCAATAATTTCAGGGAGATAGACACCAATTCTACTTATTATTGGATTGACCGCAATTCGAGCACCATGTCTCCAGTTGACAGCACTTTCAGAAAGCCCCTTAGCACGCGCTGTCTGAATAAACGGCTGTCGTAAAACATCCAGCATATTACCTCTCATTATTCGCATGGTATTTGACGTCTGAGCAATACCAATTGCAATAATTGGTGCTGGCAGATGCTTCAGAAAATCAATAATTTTGTCTGAGGTCCATGGTTTACCTATAAACTCGTTTGAATACAATTTCCCAATATATGAAGAATCTAGCCAGAAAATTGAGATTGCAATAATTATAACTGCTAAAATAAAACCAGGTATAGCTATACCGATAAACGCAATGAAAGTGAGTAGATAGTCTAATAAGCTATATTTGTGAGTAGCTGAATATAAACCAATTGGGAGGGCAATAGCTAAGGCAAATATCAATGCCCAAAAATTTATAAAAAGAGTCATTGGCAGTCTCTCTTTTAGAATTTCTGCTACTGGCGTTCCCTGCAATGACATTGCGATTCCAAAATCTCCTTCGGGAAATCCTTTGACCCATTTCCAATACTGTATCCAAAACGGCTGATCCAAACCGTATCGTTCTCGAATTTGCTCAATATATTCGTTTGATACACTTCCACCTCCTGTTGACGAAGCAAGTGCTGCATAAGCATCTGCATAGTCACCAGGGGGTAGTTGGATCAAACCAAAACAAATTATGGAGATCACAATTACTACTGGTATTGAGAGCAATATTCTTTGGAGAATGTAGCTTAATATACCCATATTAAATACATTATTTATATAGTATAAATTTCATACTATTTTTAGACAGGTAAAGTTTATTTTCATTTGAATAAATCTTCTATTTGTCTTCAAATTTACATTCAAAGCATTAAATTTTTTAATTAAATTATTTTAATCAGAAGCATAAATCTTCAAATATACTCTTCATTTAAGATAAACCTTTCTTTCCTTTCCTCTTACAAAGGCAAGCTGTTTAAAAAACAGCTTGCCTTCTCTTCAGTTTAATCAGCTTTCATAGGAGATTTCCTTTTTTATATCATTAATATTTAATTTTATTTAAATTTTTATTCACGGCCTGTTTGGTGGGTATTTCTCATAGACCTGCATATAACGAAATGGTGGGTCGAAATTACCATATTCTTGAACCCTTGTTGATTCCAGTACCATATTTCCAAGTCGATTTGCATTTATGAATGGTCTTTTACGAACCCCAACATGGATCATGAATACATTTTCAGCCATTATTTTTCCTGCCTCTCGACCCAAGGCTATTCCTTCTTCAATGCTAGTTGTGTTAGCTTGTTTTAACAATCGAGTAAATTCATTGTATTCCTTTGAAAAGCCACCATTTTCGTATGCTTTTACATGAAAATTTGGTGATCCAGGCTTCGTTGGAATCCATTTATCAATCATCAGTAATGGCTCATTATACGACTCAAAATCATGAGTTGATAATTCAAAATTACCAGAGGTGAAATTTTTATTGTGCAGTGTTTGATGCTTTTCATTTAGGATCAAATTGACACCTATACCTCTCACTGTTTCAACGATCATTTCTGACATTGGTGTGTAGAGATCATGAGCATACATATCCCAGATCAACTCTAATTTCTCACCTGATGGTAATTCTCTTATACCATCATTATCTCTGTCAATTATATTAGCATCATCAAGAATTTCTTTTGCCTTTTTGGGATCATATTCTGAATATAGATATCCCGAATTTTCATCGAAATATGGTGAATCGGGTGCCCAAGCCGATCCGATGGGCGTCATCAAGTCAAAAGCTAAAGTTCGTGAAATTGCTTGTCTATCAATAGCCAACGATATTGCTCTCCTGAAATCTATACTCCGATTTATCTTTCGTGCATCTGCATTTTCTGAATCAAAATTAAAGTTAATCTTCATCCCTGGCGCGTTAGAGAATCCGATTGAGTAATCCCTTTGGGGTTTTCCTTGCTCTTCGAGCCACATTGAGTAATGTGGGAAACCTGTCCACATATGATCGTGGTCAAATTCACCTGTCATATTTCCTAACCCGACTGCTGGTCTGTCTCCTGCTACTATTATTTCGAATTCATCAAAGTAAGGTAATTGATTGCCTTCTGAATCCACCTTCCAATAGTATGGATTTCTAGTCATGTGTAGTTTTCCATCGGGCACATATTCGTCTACAACCCATGCATTCAATGTAACTCTTCCTCCCTCAGAATTGACACCCAGGATTTTTAACTTTTCATTAAGCGTTTCATAATTTGATTGGCTATTATATTTAGGATGCCATGTTTTAAAGTGATGTTTTGGCAATGCTTGCCAAACTACATTTGCATATTTCTTTTCAAATAGGAATGCAGTCTCATCGTAGTCAAATACAATTGTATGATCATCTATCTTTGTTATTTTCGGGAAGTCACCTTCTGCATCATAGAAATTACTTTCATAAAACCATATATAAGCAACTTTTTCATCATTTACGATATCTTCCATAAAAAAGATTACATCATCAGTGGTAAATGGCTCACCATCAGACCATTTTATTCCTTTCCTCAAATTAATCGTTAATTTTGTTCCATCATCGTTCCACTTCCATGATTCAGCCAGATTAGGTTTAATTGGACCTTGTGCTGGAAAGGGATAGGAAAATTGGAAAAATCCATTTCTGTCTGCCCGTGACGGCAATCGTTCATCATCTAAAAAGAATGCTGTGCCGAGTACTAGTTTACCGCCATATTTTCCAACTTCGCTTACTGGATTTTCTACTAATGGATTCTCTGGTAATCTTTCCTCTAAGGGTGGAAGTTTCCCCTCATCTACCATTTTTTTGAGCATTGGAGATTCTCCTCCAATTGCACCCACAACAGGTATGATTAAAGATGCCAGCAAGCTGGTAACTTTTTTCGCAATCATGTTGCCTCACTCTTGATAAGTTTTTATGTTTGAGTTGTGGCATATGCCACAATCCGTTCGACAATAGAATCAGAACTTGGTTTTATCTGAAATATTATGAATATGTCAAGCAAAAATTAAATTTATCTTTTCTTTTAAAACATATTCACTTTTTAAATAATTGATTTGTTCAACACCTTTTTTCCCTATGTTTTTCAACACTTTTTTCATTTAATTATAGATTCTATTTATTCACTTAAATTTTATATAATTATTCTAATTTTATAGTTATTTCACCTTCACATTTCATGATTAGTTTTATTTTTTATCTAAAACTATAGTAGTTTATTCATTGCTTCCGGCTGGTTTGTTTTGCTCAAGTGTTGCTGATACATCTAGAGGGCATCGAACCAGGAACCTTTGACTTCCCCTCGATCACTCAGAAATGCCAGGATTTCAGGTAGTTGTTTGCCAAGGCTGGTGACCTCTACATCATTCATCCCTACATGCTGCACACTTCTTCAACGAACCATTCCGGTCAACCACGAGTGATGAGCAATCCTCCCGTGGTGCTCAAGAAATCACTACGGCTGGATCGCAAGCGAGCCAATCTCTCTCTGCTGGAAGAAACCACTCTGCGCTTCCTTGGAACGGAC
>JAQWOT010000336.1 GCA_029245725.1 SAR324 cluster bacterium
TTCGCTCAGATGACACCACGTTCGCGTAGGATATGCTTGATGTATTGAGAAAGCGGGCGACCATTTGCAGCTTCCTCAAGACTCTCACGTTCGGCAGGCTTCATAGAAACGAGGATTTTGGCAGAGTTTTTTTCGTCCTCGGGTTTGGGTTTGGGACCTGACTTCTTATAGGTTACGCGTTCCTCGACGGATTTGCGCAATAGTCCCCGGTTTTCTTTTTTATAATCTTTGAGGTTGACCTTACTCATAATGTCTCCGGATGAATTCGATGATCTTGTCGAATTGCCGGTCCAGGTACTGAAAGTGGTATTTTTGCAGACCTCCTTCCTCGACCATGGCCTTGATGCTCTTCTTCTTCTTGAAAATGGCAGGAATCGACTGGCTCTCCTTCACCTCAAAAATCGGATATTTGTAAAATCGGGATAAGATTTGACGGATCTCCTCATAATCCCCACGCTTGGTTCGATTGGCGACCAAGCAGATATTCGTATTATATTCTTCAATTTCTGCGACTGAGTTTATTGTAGTCTGCAAAATTGAATACTCGTTGATAGTAGGAACAAGTACGACTTTTGAGTTGCGTAGCACCGTGATGCTGCGCACTTCGATGTAGCCCCCCAGATCAAAGATAATCTCTGCATCAGTTGGGAAATCAGGAAATTCTTCTGATGGGCTGACCTTGAGCACGTTGTCAAAGACTTCTTCAATTGGCGAGTAGATATCATTGGTCACCACGCCATAGTCCATGGTGAGCGCAATATTCATCGCACAACTCGTCTTACCGGCTCCTCCCTTGAAATTGTAAATTGTAATCAAGCCACCTCTTCTTCATTCCCTGTAAGCGCCAGGCGTCCATGACCAGAGCAGAACAAGCGTTGCAGACAATAAGGATTACAGAAAACTATAAAAATTATATAAATAAATTAAAGTTTCCAGAATTAACTCGATGCAAGCTCTGGGCACACTTTATTTTATCTAAAAAAAATCTTTTCCTACAGGCTGTTAGCAGTCTAAAGTCTGCCTCTGGAGAGGGCATGCCCTCTGCATCTTGTAAGGTAATGAATCGCTAATACAGAGATATAGTAAATGACGATAAGTACTTTTCTGGATCGGATGCGTCAGCAAAAGCTTCAGGAGATTGAGAAACGCCAACGTGTTCACCCTCTTGTTGCTTTACGAGAGCGGCAGACAGAAGCTACAGAAGTACTGGATTGGCGAGAAGCACTGAGGTCAAGACAGTGCCCAGCATTGATTGCTGAACTCAAAGCGCGCTCACCAGCCCAACAAAATGTAGCAAATCCAGACTGGCCTGGGATTGTAAAGGAATATGAAGCTGGAGGTGCTGCAGCAGTGTCCGTACTTACAGATGAGAGTTACTTTGGTGGAAGCTTGGACTTGTTAGAGCAAGTTTCACAGCGGACTATGCTCCCTAGATTGCACAAGGAATTCATTCTGGGAGAATACCAGTTACGTGAGGGGCGTTTGCGAGGGGCTTCTGCGGCTCTGATTCTGGTATACTACTTCTCTGAAAAAGAGCTTCATGAAATTGTGAATTGTTGTGTTGAAATTGGAGTGACCGCAGTAGTTGAATGCTCTCTACAAGAGGAATTACCAAGAGCTTTGGCGATTAATCCGGATGTACTGCTATTGAATAATCGCCCCATAGCCGCTCTACCTGCAGAACCTCAGCGTGGTTACTTGCAGGGGACGATCGAAACAACCCTGCGATGGTGGCAGGAAGAATCTGAGTTGCGCCGGTGGAAGCAACAAGCTGGCAAGTGCTTGATTAGTGCAAGTTGCATTGATTCCAGAGCGGATGTTGAATACCTCAGTTCCGTTCCACTGGATGCACTACTGATTGGTAATGCCGTGATGAAAGCTCCTAACCGAGTGGAATTTCTGCGTCAACTTCAATCCTAATTCTGTTAGCCCACGGGAACCCATGGCCAGAGCCTCCTCCAACAAATCAGAGTTAAACGTCCTCGTGGTGGACGATGACGAGAATATCCGATTAGTTCTTCAAAAGACGATTACCAAACAAGGTTACCACGTCTCTACAGCGCGGAACGCAGAAGAAGCGCTGAACATGTTGCAGCGGAGCTTTTTCCACGTTGTGATTACAGACATCATGATGGGGGAGATGAATGGTTTGGAATTGATGCAGCAAATTAAGGAGATCAACTCGCTGATGCAGATCTACATTATGACTGCCCATAGTAATCTCTCTCATGTGATTCAGGCAATGAAGGGAGGAGCCCACGATTACTTTGAGAAGCCACTACAGATCGAAGACATCAACGCTACGGTTAATGAGGCTGCACGTCGGGTAGCTCGTTGGAGCGAACTTTATAACCGACACTCCCGGCCACCAGTTGCTGCATCTGGGAAAGGCTAATCAGAGATCTCGCTGCACAATGAAGCCAGCGATCTGTTCCAAGGTGTGGTGAATATGATTTTTGGGAAGCGACTGAAGATTTTTCTGAGCTTGGGCCACAAACTGGCGCCCACTCTCAAGCGCATAGTGCAATGATTGATAGCGTTCCATCAAACGAATGACATAAACCACATCATCCATTGTGATAGTGGTTGCCGTGAGGATTTGCTTGATTCGCTGGTGATCACGTGGTGAAGCTTTATCAAGCAGATGGCTGAGAGGTAGCGTAATTTTTCGTTCCTGAAGGTCTGTTCCAACCGGTTTGCCAGTGCGGTTACTGCCGCAATAGTCTAGAACGTCATCAACGATCTGGAAGGCAAGTCCGATCTGCATTCCATAATCATAGAGAGCCTTGGTCTGATTGACTGGCAGTCCAGCCAGGATTCCTCCCATCTGTGTAGCAGCTGCAAAGAGGCAAGCTGTCTTGTTGGTGATGATCTCCAAGTATTCCTGCTCATTGGCACTGTTGAATGAACGTGTCAACTGTAGGAGCTCACCACGAGCCATCCTAGTGGTAGTGTCTGACATCAGCTTGAGTAGTTCCAGATTCCCTAGACTGGTCAGCTGGTGGAAGGCCATCGAGAGCAGATAGTCGCCTGTCAAAACACTTGCCTCATTACCCCAAATGGTACGGGCAGCTGCCTGTTGACGCCGTAGATCTGCTTGATCCACCACATCATCATGGAGCAATGTTGCGGTGTGTAAATATTCAACAACTTGAGCAGCGACCAGCAAATCTTCAGAATGTGCAGAGCCCAAAGCTCCACTGAGAAATACAAGCGCTGGGCGAAGCCGTTTGCCGCCAGAACTGAAGATGTGTTCTGCAACAGAGGTTAGCAAGGGAATATCGCTGCGAATCCCCGAGAGGATCTGGGTTTCCAGTTGCTGGAGCTGAGGCTTCCACTCGGTGAGTAGTTCGCTCAGATTTTTTGCCGGCGCAATTGGACTGGAAAGTTGTGCGTGAGCCATAAATGAAATCAATGGAGGCAGACGCTCTAGTGCAAGTTGACCGAAGCGCTCTGGCAAAACTTAATGGAGTCTGCTCTAATTTAGCAGTGTTTTATCCATTGAAAATGATTTAAAAAAGTAAATGATTCTCAATAGATAAATTGTTTTTGAATCCTAACAAAAGACTTTGTAGCGTCAAGCTTCGCTTGCTCACAGCTGTTCTACAAGACCGTCAAGCGTTTGTTTTCGCAAGAAAAACTAAGTACCTGCCTAAGGTTTTTTTATTATGCCCTTCACGCACGTTGCCCAAATTCTGATGACTGACTTTGGAGTTGTTTCTGATAAGCTAGAGCAACTACAGGCAGAGATGCCTGCGAGTATTCGTTGGGAAGATTGGAAGAATGCTGCCATCAAGCAGAAGCTCACAACCGAGACGGTGTTGCAACAGGCACTGGCACGGTATTATGAGTTAGAATATCGCGATGATTTTGAGGTTCCTCAGTTACCAGAAGGCTTCGCAGATAAAGTCTCTATCCGGCATCTCAAAAATTTTGTTTTTTGCCCTTTCGCATATGTCGATGGAATATGGCAAGTAGCCGTTGAAAACCCTGCACGTACAGATTTGCTGGATGATCTGTGTCGCACTTGGGGACTGCGTTACCAACCGGTGATCTCCCACCACCAGGCAATCATCGATCTAATTAATCAGGTTTATGACAGTACTTCAGCTGCTACTGAAGAAGCTGTGGATAATCTAGATGACCAAGAGAATTTTGAGAGCATTCTGGGTGTGGAAGAACCGGAAGACTTGCTGGAAGCCAACGATGAGGAGCCAATCAAACGACTGGTCAATAGCTTACTCTGGCAAGCCGCAAAAGATGAGGCGAGTGATGTGCACATTGATCCCTCTCCGAAGTCAACAGTCATTCGCTACCGAATTGACGGTGTCTTGCATCAGGTGACCACTCTGCCACGGCAGGTTCATGTGACGGTCGTGAACCGCGTCAAAGTGATGTCGCGCCTTGATATTGCCCAGAAAGGCCTGCCACAGGATGGTCGGACAATGGTCCTGATTGCAGGTAAGAAGATCGATATCCGGGTTTCTACGATCCCCACAGTACATGGTGAAAAAATCGTGATGAGATTACTCTACCAGAGTAGCAAGCTGATGCACCTGAATGAGTTGGGATTGAGTGAGAATATCCTCAAACCGTTCCGTTCGATGATTCAAAAGTCTGGTGGAATTGTGCTAGTGACAGGGCCAACCGGAAGTGGAAAGACAACAACACTCTATGCATCGCTCGGAGAAATTGATAGCCAAGCACGTAACGTAATTACTATTGAAGATCCGGTTGAATACAAGATTCCGAGTTACAGCCAGATTGAGGTCAACTCACGTTTGGGTCTTACCTTCGCACGTGCGCTTCGCTCAGTATTGCGCCAGGATCCTGATGTGGTGATGGTAGGTGAGATGCGAGACGCAGAAACTGCTCAGATTGCGATCCAGGCTGCTCTGACGGGACATTTAGTTTTCAGCACTGTCCACACCAACAGCGCCCCTGCAACAATCACTCGTTTGATTGATATGGGCGTAGAGCCTTTCTTGGTCTCTTCAACCATCATTGGAGTCTTAGCCCAGCGATTGGTGCGTCAGATCTGTTCTGCCTGCAAAGAACCCTATGAACCTCATCTAGAGCAGCTACGTGAGTTAGGTCTTGGCACAAGCCAAGTCAATGCGACATTTTACCGAGGTCAAGGTTGTTCAGCTTGTCGAGAAACAGGTTATCGAGGACGATTGGGCCTGCACGAATTGTTGATCATGGGCGATTCCATCAAGGATGTGATTCTAAAGAGCAGTGACGCCAACGAGATCAAGCGAGCTGCATTGCGCCATGGTTTGATCACACTGCGAATGGATGGAATCCAGAAAATTCGCGCAGGATTGACCACGCTGGAAGAAGTTCTGAGTATCACGGTAGAAGACCAAGCCATTGAAAACCTACTTCCTGAATCACCATCTATCCCAGCCGGTCCCTTTCCAGCCTGACTGAAACCCCAGCGGAGGACATGCCATGGGAGAAGTTCTGGTTCTAAACGCTGATGTCCAGCCCTATCGCTGGAATCCACTCAGCGTGGTGAGCTGGAAGTGGGGTATCAAGTCCTACTATCTTGGCAAGATTGATGTGCTGGAATGGTACGCTCACGAATGCCGTTCTCCTTCAACACGCATCAAGATTCCCAGCGTGGTGATTCTGCATGAATACCATCGGGCCCGGCTCCGCGTTAATTTCACCAAGCGTAACATTTTCATTCGGGATCTGCATCGTTGCCAGTATTGTGGGAAGGCTTTTCCTGTGATTGAACTGACCTGTGACCATGTGCTGCCTCGGAGCCATGGAGGACAGAATTCTTGGGAGAACATCGTCACTTGTTGCCGGGGGTGCAATCGTCGTAAGGGACAACGAACGGACATTCGGCCGCTACGTGAGCCGAGGGAACTTGACTACTGGGAGATGGTACATGCCGTCAAGCAAATGCAGATCACAGTCCCTGATCCCCGCTGGCAACAGTACCTGCAGTGGCCAGGGGAACTCATCCAAATCCGCCATCCACATTTTCTCTGAAATTCTTCTCAATTATCGCTAAAGTCTCTGCCCTCTCTGCCGATAACTCTATTAAGTCTCTCCCCACCTATGTTTAGGTGAGAAAAGACTAAAGAAATTCGGTCTTCTGCCGATAATGTTATTAAAGAAAGTACTCTGGAATGGATCGCCTGCTTGAGATGCCTCGAAAAAGCTGAATTCCCATCAGCTTGAGGAAAACTCTCTAGCAAACGGGTAGATCGAATCTACCAAAAACTGTCTTCGTTCTTTGAACTAAAATGCCAAGGCAAGCTTGAGCAAAGATCTCAGCTGCCGAAACGTGCCGACAGAGTTTCCTGCTGGCACCCGGGATGAACCCGCTTCCTGACGGAGCCAACATCGCTTCTTGAAGTATGTTTGGCCAAAAGCAAATGCTACCCGTCTCCACGATGCTGAACCAGATCGGTTCACTGCGTCCTGCTAGCCAAATGGTTCTGGCACGGACACTCGTAACTACTTTGTTTTAAAAAGTATTAGCTAATCTTTCTGTGCTGAAAGCCAAATGGCCTTGGAACAGACAGCTTTGATCTGCTTACAGCAACAAAGTGTTGTTAGCGACTTTGATCCGTGCAGCTAAAGATAATTAGCAAGCTAAATTTTTTCATAAAGCATTTTTATAAGGTAAAGTTACCCGACTCTGGCTAATTAATCCGCATTTGTGAAGTACGTCTGCTTCTGTAGAAGCAGACCTCGTCAAAGTAGCGAAACCGCTCAAAAAAACTTCGCTGAGTTTCATCCTGGTTGGCATAATATCACGATATAAGTTTGCAGGGCTATCTAGCATGTGATGACCCTGCCTGCTGAATGGGAGACTGTTTCTAATATGCTTCAGTCTCGCTTTGAGCAGAATTCTTCTGTTTTCTAGGAAGAACAAAGCAGCTCTTTCTATATATCTTGAAGAACTGTAGATGTCCAATTAGCAATCTGGGAAATTGCCAATTGATCTGAATGTCTTCTTGGTGAATAGAAATATATTTGTTTGTGCTTGATCGAAGGCAGTACCTCTTGCGATCCATTCCAGAGTAGTTTGAGGGTTCTTCGATTATTTAAATAGAGCAAGAAAAGCTATCTGAGACTTGCCCCTGTCTAATGGCAGACAACACGCTGTTGTGTTTGCTGGACGATAGGATTTGTGGAGCCTATGTTAATCTGGACAGGAATTGTTCTGCTGAACAGAGCATCAGCCTGGCTCATATATTTGCTCGCTTTGGCAAATCAATTTTCAAGCATAGCTTTCCGCGGAATCATTGTTGGCTGCCTGCTTCAACCAATTTTACAGAATCGGTTGACTAGAGCAGACCGAAGCAAAATACCCACGA
>JAQWOT010000337.1 GCA_029245725.1 SAR324 cluster bacterium
AATTCTTTAATTCAAATTTTTAAGAGAAGAGAAATGACAGCTGACGAGATTCTTAGCAGGATACGCAGCCTTCGGCCAAGGAAATCTAAAAGCCTTTTCGAGTATCTTCTATAAAAGTGTAAAGTGAATGTAAATGAAAAACATTCTTTGCCTAAGGAGTACTTAGGGTTTGAAGCGTTCTTAGAAAGAAACTTGTCCAAACTTGACGCTGCTTATCCTGGAATCAAGATGGATATCGAAAAAGTTGTTTCTAACTCAACGGATGTAATCGTTTTTCTCAAGGTAACTTATGCAAATGTAGAAGCTTGCTCAGTCCACCATTTTTTGGTTCAAGATGGGCTTTTGGTAGAATTCAAAATCTATGATAACAGCCAACTAGCAGCGTCTACTACTCAAATCTGAAGAGAATAAATTGGAGGTTGATGAATTAGTTTAGGCGTATTTTACTATTGCTGAAAATTATTTTAATTACTCAGGAAAATAGTATGAAAAAGTTTTTCATTGCTTTAGTTAGCATTGTCATAATTTTATTTGTTGCTGTTGGAGGTGTGCATTTTTATGGATTACAGAATTTAAGCGCATATCAGCTTGATCGATTCACAACAGTAAAAGCTAGTAAATATTCGGTTGCCCCTGAGAGAGGAAAGCATTTAGCAACCATTAGTGGGTGCAACGGTTGTCATGGGGCAATTTTTCAAGGGAAAGTTTTATAAACGAGGCACCCATTGGGTATGTCCTGGCTCCTAATCTCATCCCTGCTGGACCTGCCGCAAATTATACAGATGAAGATTGGGTGAAGGCTATTCAGCATGGCATAGCAAAAGATGGTAGGGTGATGGTGATTATGCCCTCAAACCATTATTCGGCCTATGGTGATGATGATTTCGCTGCACTCATTTCCTACATGAAAACACTACCACCCGCTGAAAATAAATTTAGCTCCCGAGAAATTCAATTTCCTGGGTCGATTATATTTGGAATTCTTGCTTATGGTTCATGGCCCGCAAATCAAATTCCTCATGATGAAGTTGGTGGAAAAATAGCACCGATTATTGATGAATCCCTTGAATATGGTCAATCTTTAACAAGAATTACGGGATGTTACGAATGTCACGGAGAGAACTTGGCAGGAAAGGATCCAGACTCCGAAGGTTCACCTGGTCCAAACATCACTAGAAAGGGCAATCCTGGCAATTGGAATTTTGGGGAATTTAAGCAAGTTATGCAAACTGGTCAAACACCAGAAGGTAAGATGTTGAATCCAAAAAAAATGCCTTGGCCTCATTATGCAGTGATGTCTGATATAGAATTACGATCGCTGTGGTTGAGTTTAAATTCAATCTAAATGTAGCTAACTAATCGGTGGATCAATGTCTTAGCTGATACATTAGTTTTGCAATCGGTCGGTCTAAGCTTTCAATCTCAATTATGGAGGCCTTCTACCAGATCATTAACTCCTCACATTATTAAAATTGTACTTGCTTTTTGCACTACCTTCCAGGTGATCTTTTTTGAGTCAAACTCAAGCCTTCAGTTACAACTGCTTGTGTCTAAGCTAATTTTTCAAATTTAATTTCAAAAGCATCACAATGAAAAAGTGTCTAGCGGTTCTTGCCGCTGCAATCATCAATACTCCTGTGTTATTCGCAGGAGCGCATGTCAATATCCCAATTGATCATCTTGTGGATGGAATGCCTGTTATTTTTATGGTCACCGGGCAAAAGATCACCCCACAGCAACACTCTGAATTCAAGACAGCTGTTGACGAATGGTATGCATCAGACTGCTTCATGTCTCAGCAGCACTCAGTTGATATCGTAGTCGATGCAGATGGATCCGTTACCCACGTTGTACGTTGGGCCACTAAGGAAGCATTTCTACGTGATCAGGGAATTCAGTGTGAGGCATTTGAGTCTATGTTTGGCAAGATTGCTCAGATTGGTGGTGCTGATCTGAAAATGTCTGCAACCACATCGATTGCTCCTTCACCGAGATAATTGTATTCAGAATCAATTCATTAGAATTCTATCTGCTTTTTGTCAACCATAGACCGACCACTCAAATTGGTCAAATGACACTCACCATAAAAGTTTTAAATTCAAGGACTCACAAATGCTCAATACAATGGTGATCATAAAAATGGGTAATTGCACTTTTGATGATTGGAAAAAGGCTTTTGATGCTGACTCCGAAACCGATGCCCAATTCATGAAGGATATTATTGTCGGCAAAGTGGACGAACATACTGCAATTGTCAGTGCGGACGTGTTTGCTCCAGAAAAAATGGAAGCAATGATGTCTGATCCAGAATTTCAAAAAATTGAGGCTGAAATGGGTTTGGAGCACACTGTCTATCAAATCAACCCAGCCTCAGCTTAAAAAGTATCTTCCCAAGCGTGCCAGATCAGGACACTAACTTTATCTTGAAGATGTTTTCATACCCCTTCATTGGAGACTTCATGAAAGCTTACAAACTTATAATTACACTAGTATTTTCACTCGTGATATCTGGTTTTGCTTTTGCTTCTGAACCGATACCTGACACAGGTTGGGGGGCAGTTCTAAAAGTTCCAGTAGCAGAAGTTGAAAGAGTGGAGCAAGGTCTGATTGAGTGGTCAAATTGGATAAAGGATACTCATCCTATGGGTAAAGAAGAAAATGGTTTAGAAAGCCTGACCATTACGAAGAGTTATGCATCTGAAGATCACGTTTTCTACGTTATTGTGGAGCGTTACCGAGATAATGCTGGATTGAAAAATCATCAGCAACTTTTCCAGAGAGACGTAAGAGGTGCTTATTCAAACATGTTTGCCAAACTCTCTTTTTTTCGGCAGTACAGAATAGCGGGCTCAGAGCAGAATCAGACTCTGTACAGTCTGATTCCATCTGTAGACAAATAAACAGTTTCAGCTAGAACTTCTCCCAAGTTATTGACAACTGTTGGTGTTATTTGAGGTCTGTCCAGCCAAATAGCAGTTCTAATATGTCAGTGTGTTGGTGGATCAAATTTGATTGAGAATGATTCAGCTACAATAATTGTTAACGAGAATGTTTGAACGTAATCCCTAATAATTGTTGCAGATCTATTGATTGGCGGTGACGGGTACTTCGGAATTGTGGATATCCTTAACTCTTTTTTAATTGGTGGAGGTGGCAACACTTGAACTTTGTAGTATGCCCGGAATTACCAGGTTTTATAAAGACTCGTGTCGCTAAAGTTGAAAATCATTCTCAAGTTCACAGTCTAGGGACAAAGGAGAATTTCCTCTCAGATATGTAGATTACCCTCTGCTATCTGGATACAATTCCCACCAATCCAGGTGGTGGTTACCACACCGTTTCGCTTTCTTGCCCGGGCTCTCAGTTCACTCGGTCTGCCCATTTCAACTCCCTGAGCAATCCTCCAATCATAATCTCTGTCTAAACCTTCCTCCAAGTGAGTGAGTAATCCAGCCAAGGCACAATTTGCACTTCCGGTTGCAGGATCTTCGGTCATGCCGTCCAACGGAGCGAACATCCGAGTCTGCAGATCAAATTCATCCTCAGAGTGTACATAGAGATGCATCATTGATACGCCCTGCGCCTGGAGTACTTGAAAAGCGTCTAGATTCGGTCTCGCTTTTTCTAGTGCCTCTCGATCCTTCAATTCGACCATTAAGAAAGGCATACCCACAGAAGCAAGCTGCGGTCTGTGTCTATCCAAACGAATTGCTGAGCCTGGAAGATTCAGAGCTTGGCTGACCGATTCCAAACGGATCTCTGCTCCAAGTGAGAGAGGCGTGGGAGCCTGTAGTTCAAAGAAGGGATGACCGTCATCTGGATTTGTTATGGTAACTGGAACTAAACCAGCCTCTTCCTCAAAGACGACCTTCAGCGGAGGCTGGACTTCACCAAGATATCCGTTGCGATAGAGCGTGAAGGTGGTGCCCAGATTGGGGTGACCTGCAAACGGTATTTCTGAGGTAGGCGTGAAGATCCTCACTCGTTTGGTCTGGCCTTGTTTGGGAGGGAAGACGAAAGTTGTCTCGGAGAAATTGAATTCACGAGCGATCTGCTGCATTTGCTCATCGTTCAGACCACTAGCTTCTGGAACAACTGCGAGTTGATTCCCTTGAAAAGCATGTTTGGTGAAGACGTCACAGATGAAGAATTGGTAGGTCATCAAAGGAATAGGTCTGTCAGTAACAGGAAGCTTTGGCACCAGTCAGATGCCAGCATGATTCAATGTATTTTGAGTGAGCGCAGTGAGAGCAACACATCGCTAGATCGCAAATAGCAGAGATGACTCAGTTGGACCAAACGGCGCAATTACACCATCTCCCGTTTGTCCCTGCTTCTCTCCTTACACAGGAATTGCGGTGCCAGCGGCATTTCTAGCAACATAGTTTTGCGGAACTCCCGGAAATATTTCTTTAAATAGGCTCAACATGTTCATCGTAGAACGTCTATCCGAGCTTAAATGCAAATGCCCAGGAGACCCTAGCGTGGGAGGAAGCGCAAATCCGTGAGGGGTCCCTGAGTGATCATGAAAATTCCAATCAACCCCAGCTTCATTCATTTCAGCATAGAATCTTTCCTTGCTTTCATTTGGCACTAGATAATCAGTTGCACCGTTCTCAATCAATACGACTGCTTTTTTGTTATAATGGTTTTCACATAATTTCAGTGGTGGTATCGTTGCACCATATTTTGCTGCATTTGGATCTTCTCCGGTTTGCAACAGACCATGGAAAGAAACAACTCCCCCGACATCCAATCCACCTCGAATACACTCCAGCACCGCCATTCCCCCAAAGCAGTAGCCGATCGCAGCCGGGGCAAACGATTTGTCAACAAAAGGACTGTCCAAGCCTTTTTCCAACCAAATCTTCAGCAAAGCTCTGAATTTTTCATGATCGTGATCCAGTGAAACTAGCCCCTCAAAACACCGCTTCCTGAAAGCTGGCACGAGCTGCTCATCTTCCGGCCATAATCTTTGGTGGGGTGGCACGAGATCCCCATAAAGATCTGCCGCTAATCCGACATACCCCAATTTTGCCAGGTACTCTGCAACATCCAGTTCGAAGAACTTGAGCCCTTGAAAATTGTGAAAAATCAACACGAGTGGGCGTGGACCTTGTACCGCACTCGGCGCCACAAGATATCCTTTGTAGGTGTTGTCTCTGAAAGAAAAATTGATTTCTGATCTTCGGAGATCCGAACCACTGGGCGAATTTTCTTTTGATTGATTCATGGCTACCAAACAGAAATTTTTGTTTATTGATGATTGTTCAAACCAAGATTTTCTTGGCTGTTACGACATACAACGGATCAAAGCTGCTGTTTTCACTGACAAGTTGCTCAGACTGAATTTCACGAAACTCTCCTGTCCTCTCAAAGTACCAGGAAACTAGCCTACATTGATCCTCGCCGGTAAGCATTCTCCAAGCAAAGATTGCTTTTGTTGGGAACATTCTGTTTGAAAAACTCACACAACAGGTCCCATTCGGCCTTAAGACTCTGTAAATTTCTTTAAAGACCTGTACCGGAGAGGTTAAGTATTGAACTGATGCGGCAATCATACAAAGGTCAAATTCTTCATCACCATATGGCAGCTGCTGCTCCGTGTTTAGGTTCTGAATATGGAAATCAGTGAGCTGCGCATTGTTTTGCAGTTCAATTTGGTTCATTCCATGACCAGAAACCCTAGAGTAGTGCTTGTGATCAGGCAGGTGGGAGACCCAACTTGACATCAAATCCAGCACGGCATCACCATCTTTTAGTAACTGATTATAGTAGTTCTTCAGAACTTGACAGGCATTTTCGTCAATGTGCTTAACTAGCCGTGGGCTCGTATAAAAAATACTGTCATCATTGGAGTCTCCCTTGGTAAACAGCTGTTCTGGAATCATCTTTTATCCTGAAGAAAATATCAGTTAGTCTAGGTGGCAAATAGTGATGAAAAAGGTAGGACAGAAGACTGATTCGATGCAGCGAAGATGTCAATTGGTTGATGAGCGAGATTTGCTGACTGTCAAACTGGACGATCCAGAGAAGAATTCATTTAGAAGAAGAGCGTTTTCATTGTCACCATAGGTGCCACTCAGCCAATTTGTATGGACGCACTGCAGTGAATTCGACTAGAGGAAAAACCGAGGAATCGTTGAGTGTTTTAGGGAAGAAGAGGAAGAAGTTGTTATTGAACTTGAAGAAATGGTGGAGGTGGCGAGAGTCGAACTCGTTACGTATCTGCTTATTTACTGATTAAACTTACTACACGTGTCCACATACGTGTCCACTGTTCCAAAATTCACAACCTATTGTAGTAC
>JAQWOT010000338.1 GCA_029245725.1 SAR324 cluster bacterium
CTGTGATGCAATAGCAAAATTCCGGATGAATACAGTCAAACTTTCTGGGGTCAAGCCAAGTGATGTAAAATTCACCACCTTTACATCGGTTGCTACTTCTCCTCAATAACATTTGCTTGGGATCCTAGATTGGATCCCACATTCTTTTAACTCACCCCACCGACTGATCAAATCTATAGAAAGTATACATTGGGGATGAGATAGGTAATATTTGGATGTATTTATATTTATTCAATAACTTTTGTGCTTTGTTAAGGTTTCATGAAACTTGATTCCTAGCATAATCTATTACTCTTTAAATAATTTTATTATCTTAGTGGCAAGTGAATTATCACGTTAAATACTGAGAGCAACGATTTTTAGCATCAACCTTAATATGAATATATTCAATAAAATTTTGCCTCTTATGGTTTTTGTGGTTATGACCACTGTAGCAATAGCTGCTGAATCTAATAGATTACGATTAATGTTGCCAATTCAGGGATCATATAACGGTAAGGTGTTTACTGGAGCTAGCGACCCTGCAGGGAAAGTCGATTCTGTTTCTGTATCTGGGTATAATTTGCAGTACGTGGATGCGTCTGGATTCGGAATAGGTTACACTTCAACCAACTTGACAGTAGAAGAAAAAACTTAGGATGCCAGTGAAAGCCTTACCTGGGACTATGCATGGGGCCCTGCAACTTTTCTTGATCTTTCGTACACATTCGGTGACGAGATGAGTGCCCAAATTATACTTGGTTATCAAATGGATCAGGGAGATCTTGAATTTACAGGTCGAGGCACAAAAACTACTAATAAAATGAGTTCTCACTCTGGTACGGCTTTCGGCCTAAACGGTGGGTATAATTTCGGAGGATTCGAAGCACTTATCGGTTATCGCTCAGAAGCTGTAAACGTATCACCTCAAAATTCTTCAACAGATTATGATATCAGTCGTACTTTGATTAGCGCTGGTATTGGATTTACATTCTGACCCTCTCCGTACCTGCGAGCCCTCAGTTTGCTGTGTCAAATGGGTTTGATGCCCGTAATCTATCCAGTGCTTCTATCGCATTAGATACTCTATCTTCCTTTGCAGCTGTGTCCTGCAGTGGTGCAGTAGACTTCGACAAATACTCTTTCAGGTGTTGCTTCAGACTAACATTGTATCTGTTCATATGATTTTCCTCTGGACCCTCTGCAAACCGTTGTTCTATTGGATTCCAAGCTATCCAGTATGACCGTTTCTTCCGTATTGTCCCTAGAACGCAGAGACGGTAATTTTGCCAACCTTTCGACTCTTTTGTTTGTTTGAGCAGTACCCAATGTCTGATCCTGAGCATTCTGTGGACATCTTTGAAATAGTGAAGCATATGGAGTTGGATCGAATATGTATCCCTTCCAGGGACGTCAGCAAGTCCGCTGATTGCCACACACAAGTCCTACTTACCGGAGACGATGATGCCAAGACTAAGGTTGACCAGTGAGGTACTGCAAACAGTTGAGGATGCTGCCTCCAGAGGCCTGCCGGACCGACAGATTGGTGAACTCCTCGGAGTATCACGAGCTACGATCTGTCGTCACAAGGTCGCTAATGAGGCTTTTGAAACTGCTATAAAAAAGGCCGTGCTCAAGGAATCGCAAAAACCAGCGTATCCAATCACTAATGATTGAGATCAATCGTTGGCTTTATTTGGGAGAAAATTATTCGGTTGATCCGAAGAGGTTGGAGGCATTGGTCAGTGTGTTGGGACGTGTGGGGGAGGTGCTAGAGGGGGACTGATCTCTTAATTGGCGTGTTGGGATCTGTTTTTTCTAGTACCTTCATGTTCTGAAATCAAAACTTGTGGATATTTTTATTCTTAAATATTGCCTCATTCAAGTCACGAGAGCACTACTGCTGAAATGCTTTGCCAAGACCGAAGCCACAGTTGCCAGCAGTGATAATCCTATTAAAACGATAACGCCATTTTCAAAATTTTCGTAACCACCCACGCTAACAACTACAGCACCACCAAGTACTCCAAATCCCATTTGTGCTGACCTCATCAGCCCCGAGGCACTTCCAGCTAAATCTCCAGCAGCAGAAACGGCGCTTGTAATTGCTGGATTCACCGCTAATGCCGATGTAAAGCCAAAGAGCATACAGGGAATCCCGATTGAAGTGGGATGATTCCAACTCATTAGGTTTGGCAACATCAAAGCACTGATTACCAGCAGAGTTAGCATACTTCCTAGCTGAATCATTCTTTCAAGACTTAGGCGCTGCACGAACCTTATTGTAAAGAAGTTGCCTAAAGTATGGCCAATTGGGGCCAACATAAACCAGAAACCTACCTCTGTACTATCAACCCCCATTCTTTGGTATTCAAAAGGGATAAAACCCAGCATCGTGAGCCACACTCCCACTGTAAAGGTGGAGACAAACATGTAGGCTAGGTATACCCGATTAGTTAGCAGTGATAGATAATCCCTGGTCAAGCTAGCCAGATTGAATTTTTGAAGGGGTCGAAGGTTGGTTTCTGGTAGATAGATCAGACTCAGCACCAAAGAAATGATTCCAGTCAGAAAGATCACGATCATGATCCCTTTCCAACTGATCAACTCAGTGATCAATCCTCCAAAGGCAAAACTGAAGGCAGGTACAATCATCATGATGCCAGAGATGGTAGCCAAAACACGGACTGCATCTGAGCGTTTATATGAATCGTTGATAATCGTTACTACAATTAAACCAACTGAGGCATTACCCAACCCTTGAAGCACTCTTGCCAGGACCAAAATCTCGAAGGATTCAGTCATAGCACCCAACAGGCTTCCCAGAGCTAAGATGGTAAGGCCGAAGAGCAAGGGAGGGCGTCGCCCAAAGCGATCTGAGAGGGTGCCATAAACTAGCGGAAACAGAGCCATTGGGATAAAGAATCCAGAAAGTAGCGCTTGTGAAGCAGCTTGATCGACATGGAAGTATTCTGTGATTGAGCTGAGGGCAGGGGCGAGGATTACCTCACTAACGTTACCACAGCCCAAGATCACAACGAGTAGCCAAGTTGTTACTTTGTGGGGCAACTAAGGATAAACTCCTGATGATTATCGGATATAGTCAGATGGGCAACGCCAGTGAAAGGAGTCTTTTACACTACCTGAGTTAAATTAGTTCGCAATTAGAACAAAGGTTTTTGGCATGCAGCTATCCAGAAATACTATAGAAATGACTATGTTTTGTTAAAGAACTGGTGATGCAAAGGTGTAGAGGCTCATTGGTGCACTAAGCCGAGTAGAACAGGTGCCATAGGAGAATCAGTTTTTAGTTTGGAGATCTGCGCTAATGGACAGGAATACTACCGAGCAGGTGGGGATGGTAGTGGGTACAGAAAAGAATAGGTATTTCTGGTCCAAAAGCGAGGACACCACGATCTAGCACTTCTTCAAGAGAATCATGATCATTCGAGAGATTAACTGCAAAGTGCTGACGTGGACTCAAATGACGTCCACACATATAGCGCGCGTCAGGTTCTGTTTCCTGCAGTGCAGGGAAACTATCCCAAAATTTAATTGTTTTGCAGTCTTGGGCAAAAATTCCAGACTTGACAGGAGTTTCACCGACTCGGTTCAGTGCATACAATGCATGAATATCTGTAGCTGTCCAAGTGACTAGTTCTGGAAAAACTATGTGTAGGTATTTATGAAACCAGGCAATGGAGTGCCAGATTAGAGCTGCATGCTCTATTTGTTTCTGAAAATTAACCGGAGCAATGATATCTACCTGTTGAGCAATTTTTTCTAAAATTGTGAC
>JAQWOT010000339.1 GCA_029245725.1 SAR324 cluster bacterium
CTCACAATTGGACTTCGTTTCACTTTTTCAAAACACCAAAATCCCACAAGATAGGCCATCATGGTCAACATCAACCAGAGCAATGGGGTTGTCTGGAGATAAGCCCAAATATCCTGAACTTCATTGATTGGGTTCATGATCGCAGTTCCTCACCCTCTGGTAAGGCCCCTGTTAAGCGCACCATCACTACAAAGGTCAGAGCTCCGACGATCAAGGCCAGTATTGTACTGACCACAACCGCGGTCAACAGGATCTTTCCCTCCAAAACAAGCCGATCCAAATGTTGAACAATTCCCACCGCAGCTGGAACAAAGAGCAAAGACAAATGGGCAATCAACCCCTGGGCAGTCTCCTTCAACAACTTAGGTCTGGGAGCATTCATTCCCAGCCAGCCAATCAGAAAAAGTAATCCTGCCACCGGTCCAGGAATCGGCACTCCTAGCCCCATCACAGCCGCAGTACCCAGCAATTGAAATCATAATAAAAAAGTAAACGCCTTGAGAATTTCAGTCATGGTTTGATGGGGTCCTTTGGACTCATTGATTCCTCCGAGTTAATCTCCTCATTCTGGCAATCTTGCTTGGTCTGCTGTTTTTTTAAATTCTCACTGGCAATTCGAACTAACAACTCGCTTTCACCATCGTAGAGCAGTCCGAAAAGCTTACCGATTTCTGCAGGCATCTTTTGCTTATTCATCTTCTCCATTTTGTTCATCTCCGATTTGTAATAATTTTGGGGCTTTGCTGAATACAATTCTTGTCAGCTACAGCCCTTGTCAGAATAATTAGTCTTAGTGGTGCTTTTCAAATCCAACACCGAACACACTATTTTCTAGACTTAACTGAATTCCACTGCTGATCTCACCAATTGAAAAAAATTTAAAATCCTGTCTAAAATTGTGATAGTTTGCTGAAAGTTTTCTATTCTATTTACTTTTTGGATGTATTCAAAATTCATTTCACATTTTTTTGTGTTCCAAATTCATGGATGAAAAATTACCTAAAACGAAAACGACAAATTTGAATCATTCAAGAAGATCACTCTTTCTCATTAAACGAGGAGGTTACATGCCCAAAAGGATACTAAAATTATGGATATCTGCACTCCTGATGTTGAGTTCCACTCAATCGTTTGCAGCAGAGCTATTTTTTGATCACCAAAATAACAGTTGGTCCAAAGCTGGGAATCCAGTTTCAGAGGAAGCATATCGAGGTGAGATAAAGAATGGAGTTCCGCACGGGACCGGCACAGGTACTTTACCTGATGGAACGCTATTTGTGGGCATTTTCAAAGATGGTCAGCCAGATGGCATGGGGATTCTGAATCTTCCTGATGGAAGTCGATTTGTAGGACCCGTAAGAAATTACCGAATTTCAGGTGACGGAACCATCAAATTTCCAAACGGGAGCATGTACGTTGGTCAGTTTAAGAATAGCGAGCCCTGGGGTCAAGGGACTCTCGTACAAAGTGATGGCGAAAAGTACGAAGGTCAATTTGTTGGCGGCCTTTTTGAGGGTCAAGGGATCTACCAATGGAACGATGGAAGAAAGTACAAAGGAACTTTTCAGAAGGGTCGGCCCCAAGGTGAAGGTGATTTTCTTTTTCCAGACGGCAGAAGCTATCAAGGACAGGTCAACAATGAGCAATTCAACGGAGAGGGGATTCTCAAGTGGCCAGATGGGCGCGAATACTCTGGCAACTTTGTTAACGATCAACTTGATGGAATTGGAAGCTACCAATGGCCAGATGGGCGGACCTATTACGGAAATTTCAAGAATAACAAATTAGAAGGACGTGGTATTTATCGATGGCCAGATGGGAAACGATATGAAGGTGAACTAAACAACGGAATTCCCCATGGCAGCGGGGCTTTCTTCTTCGCAAATGGTGAAAAGTATGTCGGTGACTTCAGCTATGGCAGAGAGGATGGAGAAGGAAGCTACACTTGGGCTGATGGACGAAAATACGCTGGTGAGTTTCGTAACGGACAACTTAACGGCAAAGGCTCCTACAGTTGGCCTGATGGAGCCTTGTACACAGGTGAATTCCGAAATGGAATCAAACAAGGTAAGGGTGTTTATACTTTCGCTGATGGGACCAGATACATAGGCGAGATCAAAGAAAATCAGCCGCACGGGCGCGGGAACTTCTCATTCAAAAATGGGAGAGAATACACTGGTGATATCCGCGAAGGAGTGATGCACGGGAATGGCACCCTGTCCTTTGCGGATAAACGCAAATTTACAGGATCTTTCAAGGATGGGAAGATTGATGGAGATGGTGTTTTGATTTGGCCAGATGGGAAAAAATATACAGGTCAGTTCTCGGAGTCTTTACCTGATGGTGCTGGGACCCTGGCTTGGCCAGATGGAAGAATTTACACCGGTGAATTCAATAAGGGTGTGGTTGAGGGTAGGGGTCAATTGACATGGTCAAATGGAAAAAAGATTATTGGTAATTTCAAGAAAGGACTGATCCACGGACAAGGTGAATTGAACCATGCAGATGGAAGGAAATATATCGGGAACTTTCTAACTGGTAAAAAACATGGGAAAGGGACTTTCTCATGGCCAGACGGAAGATTGTACATGGGAGAATTCGTAAATGACTTCTTTCAAGGTGAGGGAACTTATATCTGGCCCAACAAGGACCGCTACCAGGGAAATTTCATCAAAGGGATTCCGCAAGGCAAGGGGTCATACACTCATGCTGACGGGATCAAATTCGAAGGTGTATTTCGGGATGGCCTACCCTGGAAAGGAGAAGAAATTTCCAGCCATGGAAGGCAAATCAGACGTTACGCTTTTGGAAGAACTGTAGAATAGATCATCTCATAAGATGACAAGTGAGTCCCGAGCGGCACCTCGGGACTCTTTAAACTAGGCGGAGAAACTCTGCTCAACCTCTAGCTTGGTCATCAACAGATCCGGTCCAACTGTGATCTGTTGATCTCCCACAAATCCGACGTATTCGATGTCATTTTCCTTCATCACAGTTCTCACCACCGCAAATACTTCTGCATCATAAGCTTTGCCGCGATAAAGACTCTGATTTTCCTTGCGTAACAATCCCCACTCAGAAGCTTGGGTGCGTACCCAGGAGAGATGTTCTTGGCGAAGTTGAAGAGCGCTGATTTCAGGTAGGCCGACGGGGACACGTTGCAGCTTCATGCTGACTCCTTTTTGTCATCCATGAAAGAAAAATAGTGATCTAGGGAAGGTTGTTCTCAGAGGGAACGCAAACACCATGCCCCTACCCAATGCAAAATGCAAGGACCTAAATCAGCTTATGCTACTTTTGGAAAATAACTTTCTTCATCCTCAGAATTTTGAGTTTTTCTACCAACACCAAAGAGTCTTCCAAAGACATTTTTCAGACTCTCTTGTAATGAGTAGAGGATTGGGACAACAATCAGCGTGAGCAGAGTAGACACACTGATTCCATAAATCACAGCTAGTGCCATTGGCTTCCAAAAGACCCCACTAGGCACTCCCAAGAGGATAGGATTGGGCCAGCGGAAGAAGTTAATATCCATACCTAGAGCCATCGGCATCAAACCTAGAATGGTCGTCACAGCAGTCAGCAGCACCGGTCTGAGTCGGACAGCTGCAGCAGTCACGATCGCATCTAAGGCCGCAAACCCTTTTGAGCGAAGCTGTTGGATGAAATCAACCAAAACAATCGCGTTATTCACTACAATTCCTGCCAGAGAAATCCCTCCAATACCTGTCATGATCAGGGAAAACGGGCGATCATGAATGATCAGGCCAACAAGGACCCCTGACAGAGAAAGGAAAACAACCAGCATAATGATAAACGGCAACATTACAGAGTTAAACTGAGTCACCAGGATCAGGAAAATGAGCAAGATTGCTATCAAGAAAGCTTTCCCCAAAAAGGCTTGGGACTCCTCACGATTTTCGTTTTCACCGGTGTATTCGAGAGTAATTCCACTGGGCAGAGGAAAGTCAGCAAGCTTTTTCTGTACTTGGCCCAGCAAAACAGGTCCAGGAATTTCCCGATTATTTCCAGAAACAGTAATCACCCGTTCACGATCAACATGACGAATGGAGCCAAAAGCTGGACCTGTGGTGATTTCAGCAATTTCACTCAAGGGAACTAACTGCCTTGAGGGTGTGAAGATATAGAGAGATTCAAGGTCCCGAGAGTTGCTACGAAAATTCTCATCCAACTGCACGAAAATATCGTATTCGTCACTTCCGTCTCTGAAATTTGAGACCTTACTACCATTAAAAGCTGTTCGCACTGTAGATGCGATCTCTTGAGCCCTTAGCCCAAGACGGGATGCTTTATCACGGTCGATCAAAACCCTAATTTCTGGCCTGCTTCGATCAAAATCATCCGACAGATCAACCAATCCTGGCAAATTTCTAATGATCTGCTGAATATCCTGAGCAACTTTCTGCATTAGGCGCAGATCAGTTCCATGAACTTCAATATTGATGGGTTTTCCGCTAGGAGGTCCATTCTGTTGCTTGGTCAATTCCACTTCCACCCCAGTCACATCAAAGAGCTTATCTCTGACTTTCTCGATTACCTCCGATGGTTTCTCTTGCCAATGCATCCAATCAGGGAAAGGAACCACAACATGGCTAATATGAGTAGTCGTACCGCCTGAATCTCCGGCTCCAAAGCCACGTCGTTGTCCAATATTCGCTACAACCGATTCTACACTTCCTCCATATGGGCGGACGATATCTTCCAATTCATTGACGTATTTGTCTGAAACCTGAAGTGTAGTCCCGACAGGAGCTCTTATGTTGAGAACAAATTCCTGCGGCTCTGAGGGTGGAAAAAATTCCATTCCATTACGAGGTGCAGATACCGTGGCATAGATGAAAATGATGCCAAAGATTCCTCCCAGCGCAGCTAACAAGGCAAGAAAGCGAAATCGAATCAGCCCTTTCATGAAATTCAAATAACCTTGCAGAAATCTTGAGTTCTGCAGGATTGCAAGCTCATCTTCACTACTGCCCAACTTTTTGGCACTAACTTTCATCATCGTTGAGCACAAGACTGGATTGATGAACAGCCCAACAAATAGTGAACAGGAGAGTGTGATGATCAGAGTTTGCGGGAGATAGGTCATGAATTCACCTATGATTCCCGGCATGAAGATGATGGGCCCGAAGGCAGCTAGGGTCGTGAGGGTTGATGAGGTGATGGGACCACCTACTTCCTTGATTCCAATCAGAGCAGCCTCAAATCGATTTTTTCCACCCTGCATGTGTCGGTAGATGTTTTCCACCACAACAATCGCATTGTCCACCAGCATGCCTAGGGCTAAAATCAGGCTGAACAACACGATGAAGTTCAGGGTGTATCCCATGGTCTGCATGATCCACATGCTCATCAGGAAGGAAAGTGGAATGGAGACTGCCACGAAAAGGGCGTTGCGTATCCCCATCACCACCAACAGCACGACAAAAACAAGGATGAAGCCGGAGATAATGTTATTTTCCAAGTCTGAGACAAGCTGGGTTACCCACTTTCCGGAATCAGCCAAGATTGTGAAACGAATCTCACCCCGTTGTTCTGCTTCAAACTCTTTCACCAAATCCTGAACTTGCTGCCGGATCGCCAACAGGTTTTCGCCACTGCGTTTGATAACACTCAAAGAAACAGATTCCTGGCCATCAAGACGAGAGCGATTTGAAAGTTCCTTGAAACCAAAAACAACTCGACCCAGATCCTTGACCCTAATGGGAACCTGATCCCCAGAAACTGCAACCAAGGCCTCATTGATGGCCATCGGCGTTTCAAATTCACCTGGAACCCGTACTAGGTATTTGGTGGGTCCCATCTCGATCGTACCACCGGGAATATTCGTGTTTTCAGCAGAAATGGCCCGAGTTACCTGGTTTAGATCCAGATTGTGGTACTGTAGCTTGTCTGGATTGACATAGACGCGGATCTCCCGTTCTACTCCTCCAACGCGACGAACTTCCAAAATCCCTGGAATCGCCTCAATCTGTTCTTTCAAATCATCAGCAACCTCAGTCAATCTTTGTAATTCCAATGTACTGGACAGATTGATCAACAACATCGGTTGTTCTGACAAGTTGATCTCGCTGATCACTGGATCTTCTGCATCGTCAGGAAGTTCTGGTGTGACGGTATCCAGCTTTTCACGAACCTTGGTTCTTGCCTCACTGATTTCGTAGTCTGGATCAAATTCCAAGGTAATTGCGGCAATGCCTTCCGACGATGTGGACTCCAGCTTTTTGAGACTTTTGAGATTTTGGAATTCGTTCTCAACCTTGTAAGTAATCAAAGACTCAACGTCCTGCGGAGATGCTCCGGGAAAAGGAATTGTGACAATTAGAATGGGGACTGTAATGTCTGGGCTAGCTTCCCTGGGTAGACTGCGGTAGGACTGAAAACCAATCACTGCAGCAATGATAATCAGTACAAAAATCGAGGCGGCGTTACGAATGGCGATGTGACTTGGATACATGAAAAAACCGTTCAGGAATCGCTGCGAGTGATGTTGATGGGTTCATTATTGATCAGCCTCGTTTGGCCTTCGACAATCAAGGATTCTCCATGCTGGAGTCCGGAAATCACCTGAACCAGATTGTCTTCACTGATCCCAGTTTCGATGATTCGACGCTTTGCCTTGCCATCAGAAGCCACAAAGACCACACGTTCCAGTTCTCCCTCTATAATGGCGTTTCTTGGAATGACAACCTGATTTTCAGAGATACCTAAATCAATCGACACTTTTGCCAGCATTCCTGACCGAAGGCGTTGTTTGGGATTCACCATCTGAACTTCTACTGGGAAAGAACGTGTCTGAGCATCCGCTTCCACTCCAATGCGATGAATTTTGCCATCATAAAGTTTACCGGATTCCGCATAGAGTTCAATTTTGACAGTCTGTCCTTTCTGGAGCTTGGCAATATCCAATTCTGGCACATCTAACTCTACACGCATCTTCCGCAAATCTAAAATTTCAGATAGCTTCATACCAACTTTCAAATATTCTCCAGGCTCCACCCTCCGAACCTTAACCACTCCACTGATCGGAGCCTTAACCAAAGATTTTTGCAACTGCACCTCTGCCAGATCCCAATTGTACTTCGCAAGCTGACGTTGCGTACGGCTTTGATCAAGGATTGAGCGAGCGATCAGCTGCTTGCGATCCAACTGGAGATTTCGTTGGTAATTGATTTCAGCTAACTGAAAGTCTGCCTGGGCCATATCTCTGCGAACTGTCAATTCCTTCGTTGAGATATGGGCCAGAACTCGATCCTTCGAAACCTTGTCCCCTTCTTCAAACTTCACTTGTTCTACGACCCCTGCAAGCTCGTTATGGACATCTACACGCTCGTTCGGTAGTAACTTCCCGACAAATTCAATCTTGTGCTGTAGGGACTGAGGAGCCAGGGTCAATGTAGCTACGTTGACTCGCTTAGGTGGTGCAGGAGCTTCCACTATCGCAGCAGCTTGGGTAGCCAACACTTGAGCATTTGGCTGCTCATCAGGCTTTTCACAAGCAGTGATCAGCCAAGAAAGCAAAATAAGACTAAGCAGTTTCAGCGTATTTCTTTGAAGATTCTTAAACATTCCGACTAGCCTCCTAGGACTTTGTTCGATTGAGGTTGAATTCTTCGTAAATCTGCCCTGTAAGGGTCAGCAGACGAAGGTAGGCTTTTTCATAGCGGACACGGGCAAGGATATCTTGTGCTTTTGCCTGAGACTGCTGTTGCTGGAACTGTGACATCTGAAAACTAGTACCTTGCCCCAATTTGAGGCGCTCAATCTCGTTTTGTAGCTGCTCCTCCGCCAGTTTGACCACTGCCTGAGCAGTACTGACTTCTTGCTCCGCCAATTCCAGATCTCGTAAAATTGTTTGTAGGCTGACATCAAGCTCTGACTTTCGGCTATCTATGTTCAGTAGGATTTGCTCCTGTTGAATTTTCTTTTGCTTGACTCTCTCTGGTGTAGCTTGGTCTCCGAGAGGAACAGTCCAGGTCAGTGCAGCCTGAAACCCATGCAGGCCTGGATCTATAAAGTCTCCAGCACCTACCAGAGGTGTGTTCGCATAGCCTGTCATCGTGTAACTCAAGTCTAGATCCAAGTTGGTTTGCAGCTTGTTTTCTTCCTGCTGAACCTCCAGCTTGCTGCTATTCATGGCGATTTCGAGCAATTTCAATTGTGGATCATTTTCAAGAATCTGAGCCCGTAGATCCTCAGGGTCTGGAAAAAAATCTCTCAATTCCGGGCGATTGCTTGGGTAAAAACCAAGCTCTAGTCCACCTAAATTCAAAACTGCTCGTAGTTGATCTTCGATTCTCAATGCATCCAATCTGGCTGAAAACAACGATTGACGATCTCTGGAAAGCTGGGTTTCAGCCACCAGTACATCTGTCCGATTCAGCGTCCCGACTTGCAGCCGAGCCTGATTGTCTTGGAGCAACTGTTCAGAGAGTTCAACAGATGACTTCTGAACCTCGATGTTTTCCAAGACAGCTACCATATCCCAATAGGTAGAGGCAACCATGGCTAATTGAGCCAATTCTGCCTGCTTGATGGATGCGGTGCTGCGATCGATTCCCAATTCTGCAAAGCGTTCTGGTAGGTTGTTGATTTCTTCTCCTGCATCCTGGAAAAACGGGATGCTAGCGAAGGCTCTGACTGAGGTAACGTCTCGCCAATTCCCTGAGGAGCCTGAATCCAAAGAATCCATTTCCTCTTTGCGGCTCAAAGTTTCACTCTGATAAAACCGTTCTTGCAGAGTAAATCCATAACTACTGCCAGTTCTTAAGCGCCGAGCAAAGGTAGAGGAAAATTGTAAGGAGTCAGATAGACTACCGACTGCATAAGTGTCCTTGGGAACCTGAGTTGGATCATTGGTCAATACTGTGTTTCGTTCTAAACCTGTGCGTGTCGTGATTTGATCAATGTAGCGTGCTTGCACAGACTTCAGATCCTGGCTAGCAATATCCTTTGATAAACGTGAAGCCTCTAAACTCAAGCTTCGACTGATGGTTAGCAGCAGAATATTCTCGAGCGACACCTTCACCACATCACGGTTGTCGTAACTTATGATTTCCGCACGCTCAGCTAGTTCCGCAACTAGCGGGTCACTGATCAAGTCTTCTGGAAGTTGAGCTGACAAAATACCTGGGAAACCGAACACCAAACTAAGAAATAGAAACTTACGCAAATCTCTCCTTCTCCAAAAAATTTCAAAAAGTGGATGTCTCATCTCATTTTTTAACTGCTGGAGGTTGCTCTGGCAGGTACAACCCGTACCAAATAAGTTCGTGAAGTTGCTTAACTTCCTCACAAACCATCTCCCAATCAGTGAGGGAGAGCCAACGGGGAACCCACAGTCTCTCCATCTGTAGAAGTGTTTTCGCTGTCTCCAGCTTATTCAGTTGAGGCCGAATAGATCCTTTTTGCTGACCCTCCTCTACCAATAACAGAGTCTCTTCGAGTAATTCTTCTTCGCGATCAGTCAGCAAGAAAGTGGCTTCAACCAATTCCTTCATCACTGATTCGGTGACAAGACTGGGACCAATCAATTTGCGAATAAATTGTAGACGCAGTTCAACCTTCTGAATCCATCGGGCTGGCTGTTCAAGACTATGATCGCAATGCTTGTGCAGGTACTCATCTATTAAGTTTCGCCAATGCTGTGAGCAACTGCCAAAAAGCTCTTCCTTATTTCGGAAATAGTTATAAATCGTTCCCTTACCAATACCTGCTTCCCTGGCAATTTGATCCACACTGGTCTTTCGGAACCCATAGTGGAGAAATAGTTTTTCAGCAGCAGCTTGGATTTGTTGCTCCATCCCGTTCATAAGTTCGAGGGGCTTTCCTAGTGCGATATTGGTTATTCAGTTTTACTATTTTTAATATGAATTAGTTTTGATGACCAGTTTAGTCATCCGGTCAACTCCCTGTCAAATCTAAAATTGGACTGGTGACCATTTTTTTCATTTGGTCAAAATCTGATAAGAAATTTTTTCTGAAATGAAAAAATTTTAATGAATTTTGGAGAAATTTATGAAGAGGATGCAAAGTTGCTGTAGACGGACTTCGATAGATTTTTGAAGTCCGTCACACTTTGAAAGGCACTTTCAGGCAGCACCATGCTGTCGGAACCACTGTTGCAGCCGTTGCCAACCATCTGTGGCTGCTTCAGGGTCATAGCTTGGGCGGTAATCCGCATGAAAACCATGTTGGGACTGATCATAGACACGGATTTCAGAGACCGATCCATTGGATTTCAAGGCACTATTCATCCGATTCACGCTTTCCAATGAAATCCCCCGGTCTTTTCCTGCATAGAGTCCCAAGACAGGCCCATTGAGCTGGTCGACAAGATCAATCGGATTTTGAGGCTTCAGCTCATTTGGTTCCCCTTCCAACTGACCATACCACGCCACACCCGCCCGAATCAGGGGATTGTGCGCCGTGTACAACCAAGTGATCCGGCCACCCCAACAGAAGCCAGTAACTCCCATCTTGGTGGTGTCTCCGTGTTTCAATCCAGCCCATGCTGCCGCTGCATCAAGGTCCCTCATCACCTGGGTATCCGGTACTTTTGAAACCACCTTGCCGATAATCTCACGGTAATCTTTGAAGTTTGAAACGTCCCCTTGCCGATAATACAGTTCAGGGGCAATGGCTAGATGCCCCAATTTTGCGAAGCGCCGACAGACATCTTGAATATGCTGATGGACTCCAAAAATTTCCTGAATCACCAGTACAACTGGATAAATTCTGTCTCCAGCTGGGCGAGCGTAATACCCTGGGATACTTCCATCTGTGGTGGGGATGTTGATTTCACTCGCTACGAGTCCATTACTGTCCGTGGTAATTGCAGACTGTGCTTGTATCGGCTGCACAGCCAGAGCGAATCCACCCGTTGCCAAACCTCCAACAACAAACTCTCGGCGGCTGAACTCCATTTTGGGAGCCAAGCTCGCTGCATGCTCTTGCATCTGAATCTCTGTAAGGGGATGAATGATTCATCGAGATAATCATTTGAGTATCTTGATACAAAAACGCTAGCAGCCTTCTTTAATACTGACAACCAAGGAATCAAGGGAACTATGAATAATCAAATCTTCGAAAAGACAGATCTATTCAACCATTCGAAATTAGAGTATTTCTTTATTGTTGTTCATTAACGATGAACAACTAGAACATCTTAGTTGAAATTTGATGAATCTTCATAAGCATGAGGCTCATTGGAGAGATCGACGACTGCCGCCATCCCAGGGGTGTGTGTAGGGAGGAACAGAAAGCAAGAGCGGGAATTTTGTGGCACGACGGCTGGTTGTGGCTTGGCTGACACTGCCTGTCTCCAGAAATTCAATCGCTGCTTGAAGCAGGGTGTCATCATCAGGGGTAGCTGGCAGCACAGTACTGAGGGAATAATCTGGACTGACTCCTAGGT
>JAQWOT010000340.1 GCA_029245725.1 SAR324 cluster bacterium
GTATTTGGATCCATGGCAGCATATGCACTGGTGAGATTTACTTTTAAAGTAAAATTATTAGCTGGGGTTGTCTTTGCAGCTTCAGGCATGGGCTGCTATATTTTGGCTAAGGAAATCTTTAATTGGAAAGACACCACATCAATGGGATTTGCTTTTCTATGTGCTTTGGTTCTCAGTATAACAAGTAATCGTTTACCGCTGCCAGGACCAATTTTAAAAAATAATGATGTTGTTTTTTGGTTTGTTTCACAGCGAATGATGCCACCAATTGTAAGTGCATTTGCTCTGTACATGCTTTATTCAAAAATTGGGAAGGATTCGGGATTGAGATTATTAGATAGCTTTGCTGGTCTAACATTATGCTACGTAGCTTTTTCACTACCACTTGTTGTCTGGCTAATGCGTGACTTTTTTGAATCTTTACCAATTGAAGTTGAGGAAGCTGCTTTGGTTGATGATGTACCAAGATGGCGTATATTTCTAGAGATTGTAATTCCGATGGCGAAGCCTGGTTTAGTTGCCGTAACAATGATTACTATTGGATTTGTTTGGAATGAATTTCTATTTGCCCTCATTTTAACAACTGGAGACTGGCAAACTTTGCCAGTTCTCTTATCGGGTCAAAATTCTTATCGTGGTGATGAGTGGTGGGCCATTGCTGTTGCGAACATCATAGCAATCGCACCTATGCTGATTATCACGATTCTACTGGGTAGAATGATGAGGTCTGGGCTGATGCTAGGATCAATTCGCTAACTACCCACTATTTCTGTGGCAAGTTAATTAATTTTTTCATTAACTCACGCTACAATTTCCACTTCATGAAGAGGAAAAAAATGAAGAAAATGTTCGCTGGATTTCTAGCCAGTGCAGCTGCTGCAATCCTCACATCCGGGATCGCTGCAGCTCAATGTAAACCTCAGTCTGGCATGCCAGACTATACTGGTGTAACAATAAATGTTGGTTCACAAGTAGGACCTTTTATCGCTAGTGCGATGAAGCAAGGTGGTGACTCTTGGAGCAAAGCCACTTGCGGGAAAGTACAAATTGTCGAATTCCCATTTGGGGAACTCTACCCTAAATACCTCACTGCTTTTGCAGCAGGGGAGGACTCATTTGATGTGATCACATTCGCACCTGCTTGGACCCCAGATTTAGCTCCATTTCTCTCCGAAATGCCTAGCAAAATGAGAGAAACAGATGCTTGGCAAGATATTCACCCGACTTATCGTGACCGGTTGATGGTTTGGGAGGGAAAGCATAAGTCTCAAACCATTGATGGAGATCTGCATACTTTACACTACCGCATTGACTTATTTGAAGATCCCAAAGAAAGGGATGCCTTCAAAGCGAAGTATGGACGTGATTTAGTCGTCCCTCGCACATGGGATGAGTACTATGAAGTTGCTGAATTCTTCCATCGACCAAATGATGGAATTTACGGTGTAACAGAAGCTTTTGCCAGAGGTGGGCAGCAGTTCTGGTTCTATTTCACTCATGCTGCTTCCTACACAAATCATCCTGAAAATCCTGGCTCAATGTTCTTTGATCCAGACACAATGGATGCTCAGGTAAATAATCCTGGGTGGGTAAAGGCTTTGGAAGATTACGTCAAGTCCCTCAAATTGGCTCCTCCAGGCGCATTAAACTATTCATCAGGAGACACACGACAGCAGTTTGCTGGTGGCAAAACCTCTATGAATTTTGACTGGGGAGATACTGGTACGGTTGGTACTGATCCATCACAAAGCCAAATTCCTGGCAGTGTTGGTTCAGATCTTACTCCAGGTTCAACCACGATTTGGAATTACAAAACCAAACAGTGGGATGAGTTCTCCCGAGTTATCCACTCTCCATTCATGGCCTTTGGAGGATGGCAGGCTGCGGTACCAGAATTGAGTGAAGATAAAGAAGCTGCGTGGCATTACGTAGAGCACACCACCAACATTGAGAATAGTTCTATTCAAGCAATTACTGGTGGCTCTGGTGTAAACCCTTATCGCTACAGCCACTTCAGCAAAGATCTTTGGGAAAAGAAGATGAGTCCTCGCGAAGCAAATGAATATCTGACTGCACAACGTGACTCCCTGGGTGCTACCAATGTTGCCTTGGATATGCGGTTGCCGGGATACTTCTCCTATACAGAGATTCTGGAGATTGAATTGACTCGTGCCCTTGCTGGGGAAATGAAACCTCAGGAAGCTCTAGACTCCGTAGCATCTCAATGGAATGAGTTGACAGACGAGTTTGGACGTGACTCCCAAAAAGCAGCTTACCGCGCTTCGATGGGTCTTTAATCCTCCTTGACAGGGAATTTTTTAAGATTTCCTTCTCTTTTTGGCCTGCCAACAAAATTTTGTTGGCAGGTCCTTTTCCCACCAACGCTATTTGGCAAATTGCATGGCAAAAGTACGACTCGTCTCAATCACCAAAAAATTCGGGGAAACTACTGTAATTCCAGGGTTAGATCTTGATATTGCTGACAGAGAATTTGTTGTACTTGTCGGCCCATCAGGCTGTGGAAAAACTACTACACTTCGAATGATAGCAGGACTGGAAGAAGCCTCTGGGGGTAATATTTTTGTAGGTGAGCGAGATGTAACAAACCTTCGCCCTGGTTTAAGGAACTGTGCAATGGTCTTCCAAAATTATGCGCTTTATCCACACATGTCTGTCAGGGACAACATCGCCTACGGACTAAAAGTACGCAAAACACCAAAGAATGAAGTTGAAAGACTAGTCAATGAGGCAGCCAGAATCCTAGAGCTGGATTCGATGCTAGATCGGCGCCCTAAAAATCTATCAGGAGGACAGCGCCAAAGAGTTGCAATTGGCCGAGCAATTGTCCGGGAACCTGATGTTTTTCTTTTCGATGAGCCCCTCTCGAATCTGGATGCAAAGCTACGAATTGAGATGAGGACAGAGATTAAGAATCTGCACCAGAGACTCAAAGCAACCATGGTGTATGTTACCCACGATCAGGTTGAGGCAATGACTCTCGCAGATAGAGTAGTTGTGATGAAAGACGGTATCATCGAACAAGTAGCGGACCCAATTACCCTTTATGAAAATCCAGCAAATACTTTCGTGGCTAGTTTTATTGGATCTCCAAGTATGAATTTTCTTTCAGTGAAACTTATTCAGAAGGAATCTACTTTTTTTGTTGAGTTAGCTGAGGGTAGCCAACTAAAAATCCCTGAATCTATGCATAATAAATTTCAGCCATATGTCGATCGAACTCTAACCCTAGGAATCAGACCAGAACATCTCGAAAATGCTGGAGAAGGCCACCCAGCTGTTGCAAATGTTCAGGTAACTGTGTTGGAGCCACTGGGACCCCATACCCTTTTGTTAGGTCAGATTGGTCAAGAAAGTCTTACTGCTCAAATTGAAGCACGTTCTGCTGTGCAACCTGGTGCAACATATCCGATCGGATTCAGCATGGAACAGATACACATATTTGATCCTAATTCAGGGCGAGTTTTGTGAACAACTCCGGAACTGCACTAAATTTGGATTGGCTGGAAGACGTCCGTGTCAATGCCAGTGCCGTCAGTCGGCGAACCAAATCCTTGACTGGACGGCGAAGTGTCAAAGGGCCATGGCAAACTGCCTGGCTGTTACATGCAATCCAGTGTATGGATCTGACAACACTCTCCAGTGACGACACCCCAAAGCGAGTCCAACGACTCTGCGCAAAAGCTCGACAGCCGATTCGTCAAGAACTGGTGAAGTCTCTCGGAATCGAATCTCTAAATCTTCAAGTTGGAGCAGTCTGTGTCTATCATGCCTTCGTCAACATAGCAGTCACTGCTCTGAAAGACACGAACATTCCTGTTGCAGCGGTTGCTGCAGGCTTTCCTCATGGGCTTAGTCCCCTTTCAGCCAAACTCAGTGAAATTCGAGCGTCTGTTGAGGACGGAGCCCAAGAAATCGACATCGTCATTAGTCGCCATCATGTTCTAACAGGAAATTGGACGGCCCTGTATGATGAGGTTTTTGCATTCAAAGAAGCCTGTGGAAAAGCCCATCTAAAGACTATCTTGGGCACTGGAGATTTGGGTACTTTTCGAAATGTTGCAAAAGCCAGCTGGGTTTGTCTGATGGCTGGAGCGGATTTCATTAAGACATCCACAGGGAAAGAGGCTGTGAATGCTACCCTCCCAGTCACACTGGTCATGTTACGGGTATTACGAGACTATCATCAGCGTACAGGCCACTGGGCAGGCTTTAAGCCAGCTGGAGGCATTCGCACTGCCAAACAGGCACTTGATTGGCTAGTGTTGGTTCGAGAAGAGCTCGGTTTCGATGCTCAACAGCCCGACCGTTTTCGCTTTGGTGCCAGTGGATTATTGACCGATATTGAACGCCAACTTGAACATCGTGTGACAGGGCGATACGCCACCGCTGCCCGACAACCCCTCTGCTGATCTCCAATGAGTGACTTAGTGACTTTGTTCCAAAAATTGGATTATGGCCCCGCTCCAGAAAGTGACCAACCAGCCCAACAATGGCTGGAGAGCCATAATCGCAGCTTTGGCTTCTATCTCAATGGCAATTGGGAGATGCCCCAAGATGGTGAGCTAATTTCTGTGGAAAACCCTGCCACTGGTGAACAACTAGCCACTTGTCGGCAAGCCGGTTCCAGAGAAATTGCACAGGCATTATCAGGGGCTAGGGAAGCGCAACCCAAGTGGGAGAAACTAACTGGTCATCAACGGGCAAAATACCTTTATGCATTCGCTCGGGAAATGCAGCAGCATTCACGAGTACTTTCGGTGCTGGAGACACTTGATAACGGCAAGCCATTTCGAGAATCACGTGACATCGACATCCCGTTGGCAGTAAGGCATTTTTATCATCATGCGGGTTGGGCTCAGTTAGTTGAGGAAGAGTATCCCCAGCACGTTGCTACAGGAGTGGTAGGGCAGATCATACCCTGGAATTTCCCTTTGTTGATGCTCGCCTGGAAAGTTGCTCCAGCCCTAGCCTGTGGGAACACTGTTCTTCTCAAACCAGCGGAACAAACGCCGTTGACAGCACTATGGTTTGCAGAATGTTGTCATCGGATTGGCTTGCCTGCTGGGGTGTTTCAATTGCTCACTGGAGATGCACAGACGGGTGAGGAGTTGATCTGCAGCAAGGGTCTCGACAAAATTGCCTTCACTGGTTCCACCTCTGTTGGGAAACGCATTCGGGAATTGACCGCAGACTCAGATTGTAAATTATCGTTGGAACTCGGTGGCAAATCTCCTTTCATCGTTTTCGAAGATGCAGATCTGGATGCTGCTGTAGAAGGGGTAGTTGATGCGATATGGCTGAATCAAGGAGAGGTCTGTTGCGCTGGCTCACGGTTATTGCTTCAAGAGAGCATTGCCGCAAAAATGGTTGGAAAATTAAAACAGCGCATGCAGCAACTGCGTGTTGGTAATCCGCTGGATAAAGCAATCGATATCGGATCATTGATTAGCAAAATCCAATTGGAGCGTGTAAAAAGACTGACTACTGAAGGCGCTAAGACCGGAGCAACTCTCTGGCAGCCTCAAATTAGTTTGCCTGAAAAGGGCTGCTACTTTGCTCCAACTCTTGCCATTGATGTGGATCCTTCCTCTGTTCTTGCTCAAGAAGAGATTTTTGGACCAGTAGCAGCCACCATGACGTTCCGAACCCCAAGTGAAGCTCTTGAATTAGCAAACAACACCATGTATGGGCTAGCTGCAAGTGTTTGGAGTGAGAACATCAATCAGGCTCTTCACCTGGTGCCATCACTTCAAGCAGGCGTTGTTTGGGTAAACTGTACAAACCAGTTTGATGCGGCCTGTGGTTTTGGCGGATATCGAGAGAGTGGATACGGCAGGGAAGGTGGTCGAGAGGGTTTGCTTGAATATATGAAGCCCAAGCTAACGGCATTTACGGGTAAAAAACTGAAGCGTCCAGACGTCCAGGGCCTAAGTCACACAACCACACTCGAAGGATCAGAAATACATCGTACCGCAAAATTTTTCATTGCAGGGAGACAAACCCGACCAGATGGTGGAACGGTTCGGCCAGTCTGGAATAAAGATGGTTTACTTGTAGGTACCGTGGGACAGGGTAATCGGAAAGATCTTCGCAATGCCGTGGAAGCCGCTCAAAATGCAAGCTCATGGAGCAAATCCAGTGGACACCTAAGGG